>NZ_AP022848.1:4790000-4955300 GCF_011764485.1 Bosea sp. ANAM02
GCCACCTGATCGTCGATCTCGCCCGCCGCTATTACGAACAGGACGACGAGAGCGTGCTGCCGCGCCAGGTCGGCTCGTTCAAGGCCTTCGAGAACGCGATGACGCTCGACATCGCCATGGGCGGCTCGACCAATACGGTACTGCACCTGCTGGCCGCGGCGCATGAGGCCGAGATCGACTTCACCATGGCCGACATCGACCGGCTGTCGCGGCGCGTGCCCGTGCTCTGCAAGGTCGCGCCCGCCGTTGCCGACGTGCATATGGAAGACGTCCACCGCGCCGGCGGCATCATGGCGATCCTCGGCGAGCTCGACCGCGCCGGGCTGATCGAAACCTCATTGCCGACCGTGCACAGCGCGACGATGGCGGATGCGCTGGCGCGCTGGGACATCACGCAGACCCAGAGCGAGGCGGTGCGCTCCTTCTATAGCGCCGCGCCCGGCGGCGTGCCGACCCAGACAGCCTTCAGCCAGGATCGCCGCTTCGCCGAGCTCGATGCCGACCGCGAAAAGGGCGTGATCCGCAGCGCCGAGCACGCCTATTCCAAGGATGGCGGGCTTGCCGTGCTGTTCGGCAATATCGCGCTCGACGGCTGCATCGTGAAGACGGCGGGCGTCGATGCCTCCATCCTGAAATTCTCCGGTCCGGCCGTGATCTTCGAGAGCCAGGACGCCGCGGTCGACGGCATCCTCAACCGCAAGGTCAAGGCGGGCGATATCGTGCTGATCCGCTATGAGGGGCCGCGCGGCGGGCCGGGCATGCAGGAGATGCTCTATCCGACGAGCTATCTGAAATCGAAGGGTCTCGGAAAGGCCTGCGCGCTGATTACCGATGGACGCTTCTCGGGCGGCTCGTCGGGCCTGTCGATCGGCCATGTCTCGCCGGAAGCGGCGGAAGGCGGCGCCATCGGCCTGGTCGAGAGCGGCGACGTCATCGCGATCGACATCCCCAATCGCAGCATCACGCTGGAGGTCTCCGACGAAGAGCTGGCGCGTCGCCGCGCGGCGATGGAGGCGAAGGGCAAGGATGCCTGGAAGCCGGTCGCGCCGCGCAAGCGCAAGGTCTCGACGGCGCTGAAGGCCTATGCCGCCACGACGACGAGCGCGGCCAAGGGCGCGGTGCGCGTCGTCGATTGATCGCTGCCAGCCGCCCGATCCCGGCGATCGGGCGGCTTCAAGTGAAAGCGAGCGCCTTCCGCATGCAGCCCCGCCGCGGCATGGCCATCTGACGAAAAGCGGTTTCCCCCGGCAGCCATCCTGCTCTAGCCTTGGCGCAGGATGGTATCGGAGGAAATCGAATGCGGGCCGCGATCGTCGCCCTAAGTTGTCTTCTGTGCTTGCCGGCGGCCGCAGCCGGGCCCTTCGGCAAGATCGTCGTCGGCAACTGGTCGGGCGGGACCTTCACCAACGATCAGACCGGCGCCTTCTCGCATTGCGCCGTCAGCGCCCGCTACAAGAGCGGCGTCACGATGCTGACCTCGGTGACATCGCAATTCTCCTGGCTGCTCGGCTTCTCGAAGCCCGAGTGGAAGCTCCGGACCGGCGAGACGCTGAAGCTGAGGCTCGTCTTCGACCGCCGCTCGACCATCGACGTGACCGCCAATATCAAGTCGCCGACACTGCTGACGATCGCCATGCCGGCGCAGTCGGCGCTGATCAGTGCATTCCGGCAGGGGCGCTATCTCGAGCTCGTCGCCAATGACGCCCGCTATACTTTCGCGCTGACCTCGACCGGCGAGATGCTGCCCGCGCTGGTCGAATGCGTGAAGCAGAGCGCCAATGTGCGCGGACCGATCAGGCCCGGCGCGCCCGCCCAGGCCCAGACGCCTCCGCCGACGGAACAGGAACGCGCGGCACGGGCCGAAAAGAAGGCGCTTCTGGAGAAGACCCGCGACCTGATCCGCACCAAGATGCTCGCCTGCATCGGGCGCGAAGGCGCATCGATGCTGCTGACCGATGAAAAGGCCGAAGTCGTCGCCAGGGCCGCCATGCTGTTCTGCAAGGGCGATGTCGACGCCCTGACCAATGCCACGATCGAGATCATCGAGAACGAAGCCGGCCGGCCGGCCAACCGCAGCGCCGTGCGCGACGCCGCCGAGAAGCGCGTTCAGGAGGTGGTGACCGCCCATATCATCCGGACCCGCGGCGAGATGATCGGCAAGGGTCGCCAGCAGACGGCACCTGCCCGACCCGCCGAGCCGGGTGCGCGCCCATCGCAGTCGCTTTAGCCGGCGTTGACCGGATCGCAGCAGCTTCGGACCCCACCTTGTCATTCCGGGGCTTCGCACAGCGAAGAACCCGGAACCCACGGCTGGGTGAGCCATCGACGATCAGGCATCTGGTGTCTCACCCAGTCGTGGGTTCCGGATCGGCGCCGCTTGCGCGGCTTGTCCGGAATGACAATGGGCGCTCAGCGGAACTGAAACAGACTCCAGAAATGCGAAACGCCGCGCCTTCCGGCGCGGCGTTCCAAAACATGCTTGAAGCTGACGATCAGCTCTTGAGCTTGGTGTTGCACTGGCTCCAGTAGCCGCCGCCCTTCTCGATCCACTTGAGATCACCATTGGCATTGGCGGCCTTGTTGGCGTTGTACTGGTCGGCGCAGGTCTTGAGGCGGGCCTTGCCGGCGCTCTCGTTCGAATATTTCTGCGAGACGGCCTTCGGGAAGACGGCGGCCTTGGCCTTGCCAGCCGGCTTGGCCGCGGGAGCAGCCGGGGCCGCGGTATCCTGCACCGCGGCTGCGGCATCGGCCTCGTTGGCGTCGTCATCGCCGCACTGGGCCTTGCGGAAATCGTTCCACTTCTGGCCCTTCAGCGTATTGGCCTTCTTGGCGTCCTGATACTTGGCGCTGCACTCCTTCATCGTCAGCGCCGAGGCGGGCGCCACGGAGAAGGAGGCGAGCGCGAAGGCCGATGCGGATGCGAGAATGAAAGTCCTGAACATGGCGTTCTCCATGGCAAAGCGTGCTGCCGCCGGACGGCATGCCACTCCGATTTGCACCCCGAAGCAAGTCCCTTCCGGCGTGCCGGGAAATGCTTCGGACCACAAGATGTTCCTTTTCGGGCGAGTTCCCGGCCCATAGCCTCCGAACGGCGCGCGGATAACGGGATGAAGCGAAGCCTTGCGAGGCAGCGTCGTTTCCCTGCTATATGACGGCCCGCCGAACCACTGGAGACGACATGGCACGGCCGTCAGACGCCGCCAAGGACCGCGAGCTCATCCGCATCCTCACCGAGAATGCCCGCCTGCCGCTGTCGGAGATCGCCAAGCAGCTCGGCGTCTCACGGGCCACCGCACAGGGGCGATTGAGCCGGCTCGAACGCGACGGCGTCATCGCCGGCTACACCACGATCCTCGGCAAGGCGAGCCGGCCGGCAACCACGGTCGCGGCGCTGATCCTGATCGAGCTGGAGATGAAACAGCAAGGCGGTGTCGTCGCGGCGCTGAAGAAACGGCCCGAAATCGTACAATGCCACACGCTGAGCGGCCATTTCGACCTGAGCGTCAAGATCGAATGCGAGACCTCCAGCGATCTCGACACCATCATCGACTGGATCGCCGAGATGGAAGGCGTGCGCCGGACGACATCCTCGGTGATTCTGGCCCGCAAGTTCGAGCGCTGATGCTCGCGCACCGGCACTGTCGGGCGTTTCCCATCGTTCTTGATCATATCCCATCGAATTGATTGATCATAGCGCCCTCCCCCGGCGATCCGCCCGTTAAAGCCCGCGCGGCTTGCGGCAATGCTCCGCATCGAGGGGGAGGCTCCTGGCCTGCCCGAGACCCCACCAGGAGATCGCATATGACCATCCAGAAGCGCATTGCCGTGCTCGGCGCCGGCCAGATCGGCGTCATCATCGCCGGCATGCTGGCCGAGCAGGGCCATCAGGTGACGCTGGCCGACGCCTCCGCCGCCCAGCTCAAGCACGCCGCTGGCGGCCGTTTCGCCACAGAGGCCGTCGATGCCTCGAATCTCGACGCGCTGCGCGTGTTCCTTGGGGATCGCGACATCGTCGTCAGCGCCTGCCCCTATTTCCTCAACAAGGGCATCGCGAAGGTCGCGGCCGAGACCAGGACCCACTATTTCGACCTGACCGAGGACGTCGCCACCACCGCCTATATCAAGGAGCTCGGCGAGACCTCCGATGTCGCGCTCGTCCCGCAATGCGGCCTGGCGCCCGGCTTCATCTGCATCCTCGGCGCCGACATGGCCGCCCGCTTCGAGAACGTCCGCGCCATCAAGATGCGCGTCGGCGCGCTGCCGCTCTATCCGACGAATGCGCTGCGCTACAACGTGACATGGTCGGTCGACGGCCTGATCAACGAATACTGCAACCCCTGCGAGATCGTCTTCGACGGCCAGCCGACCCTGGTGCCGGCGCTGGAAGGCATCGAGAGCGTGATGATCGACGGCGTCGCCTACGAGGCCTTCAATACCTCGGGCGGCCTCGGCACCCTGACCGAGACGCTCGCCGGCAAGGTCCGCAACATGAGCTACAAGACGCTGCGCTATCCCGGCCATGCCGAGATCATGAAGCTCCTGCTCCGCGATCTCGACCTCGCCGACGACCGCGAGACGCTGCGCCGCATCCTGACGCATTCCGCGCCCTTCACCCGCAAGGACGTGGTCGTGATCTTCGTGACCGGCGTCGGCGAGCGGAACGGCCGCCTGGAGGAGGAGAGCGTCGTGCTGCGCTATGACGGCAATGACGCGCTCGGCGCGATCCAGCTCACCACCGCCGCCGGCTGCGTCGCCATGGTCGAGCTGTTCCTCGCCGGCAAGCTGCCCGCCAAGGGCTTCGTGCGCCAGGAAGACGCCGTTCTCGCCGATTTCCTCGCGACCAAGGCCGGCACCCGGCTGGTCGGCGAAGCCCGCGGCGTCGATGCCGCCGGCCTCGTGCCGACCGTCGCGGTCAAGAGTGCGGCTTGAACATTCTGGGGTAGAATCAACGCGAACCACGCGTCATCCCGGGCTTGACCAGGGATGACGCGTGTTTAGTTGACCGGGCCGGGCGCGCCAAGATAATCGACAGCGCAGGCGACATGCAGCTTCATCACCGCGATCGCCTCGTCGATGGTGACATGCTCCTCGTCGGTGCCCATGCTGATCGGTGACGGTCCGCAGATCAGCGCGGGAACGCCGCGCCAGCGCCAGTAGCGGGTATCGGTGCCGCCGAGGCTCGACACCGGCGGCGCGTCATGGCCGAGCAGCTCGCGGATATTACCGCGCAGGATATTGGCCATCTCGCTGAACGGATCGGTCAGGCTCGCCGGATAGCTGTGGTCCTCGTTGACGACCATCTCGCAATCGGCTTCGCGGGCGAGCTTTTCGAGATCGGCGCGGATCGCGTCGCGGTCGGAGCCGATCGGGATGCGCATGTCGAGATGGGCGATGCAATGCGTCGGGATCTGCGTCGCCTTTTGCCCGCCCTGCAGGATGCCGACATTGACGGTGATGCGCCTCGCGACATCGCCGGCGCCCTTGCCGAGGTTGAGATCGGCCGCCGCGATCGTCTCGGCCGAGGTCAGAACCGCGTCGATCTCCGGCGGCAGCGCCGCAAGTCTGAGATGGTAGCGGTCATAGATTGCGGTCACGAGCCGGCTTACATCCGCAACCGGGTTGCGTGCGCGGTGAGCGTAGCCGCCATGGCCGCCGATGCTCCTCGCCGAAAGCGAGAAGCGCAAGGTGCCCTTCTCGGTGAAGCGCAGATTGGCGAGACCGCTCGGCTCGCCGTTCAGGCAGCAATCGGCCTCCATCTCGTCGCCGAAGGTGTCGAACAGGAATTTGGTGCCGTAGCGCCCGCCCGACTGCTCGTCCGAGACCACGGTCAGCGACAGTGCGCCATGGAGTTTTTCGCGATGGGGATAGAGTTGGCAGTAGGCCAGGATCGAGGCCAATGTCCCCGTCTTCATGTCGGAAGCGCCGCGGCCCATGATCTTGCCGTCGACGATCTCGGCCTCCCAGAGCTTCTCGTTGGTGACCGGGAAGATATCCATATGGCCGTTGAGCATGAGATGGCGGCCGGGTTGGCCGGCCTCCCAGCGGCTGATGATGTTCGGCATTTCCGGCACGAAAGCTTCGGTGCGATGCGGCACGCCGGCGGTATCGAGCAATTCGCGCACGAAGGCAGCAGCCTCACGCGTATCGCCCGGCGGGTTGACGCTCCTGATGCGCAGGAAGCGCCTCAGCAATGCGACGATCTCGTCGCGGCGCTGATCGATCGCCTGAAGCAGCTCGGCTTTCAGGGCGGCTTTGTCGGTGGGCATGGTCGGTCTTCTGGCTCGGCGATTCGAAAGGATGGAGCGTTCAGCCGCGATCGCGGAACGACATGGCGCGCGTCAACTCGGTCTTCTCCAGCCGGGCGGCGACGCAATAGGCGGGATTGAAGACATTGGCGATGTCGTAGCGCACCGCCTGCCCGAGCAGATGGCTCGCCTCGACCGGGTCGACGCCCAGGTCCTCGCCGACCCAGCGCAGCAGTTCCGTCGTGGCGAATTGCAGGGGCTGGTCGAGCGGGCGCCCGCTGGCGATCACCAGCAGGTCGGTCTCGGTCTCGCAGCGCGGCCAGCGCAGGCCCTGCTTCTTGACCAGCTTCACCGAGAATTCGACCTCGAACGAGGTTTCGACGCCGGTGCCGGCGATCTCGCCATCGCCCTGGCAGGCATGGCCGTCGCCGAGGAAGAACAGGGCGCCGTCGACGAAGACCGGGAAGGCGATCGTCGCGCCGGGTCCGAACAGCCGGTAGTCCATGTTGCCGCCATTGGCGCCGCTGGTCGCGGTCGAGATCGCCTGGCCGCGCTCGGGCGCGACGCCGAAGCAGCCCATCATCGGCGCAAGCGGGAAGCTCCAGTCCTTGATGCGAGCGGAGGGCTCCAGCAGTTTCACTGTGCCGGCCTGCGCATCGATCGCCCATTCATGGCGCTCGCGCTTCGGAAGATCGGCCAGAACCGAAGGATCGAGCACGCCGGGCGCCAGGGGCGAATAGGTCCAGCCGGTCTTCCGGTTCGGCGTCATCCGCTCGATGGTGACGAGCAGGGCGTCGCCGGGCTCCGCGCCGGTGACGAAGAACGGCCCGGTCATCGGATTGCCGCGCGGGGCGTGCTGCGTGCCGTCGCCGCCGAAGCCGGCCGCATCGAGCGTGGTGGTGACGACGCTGTCGCCGGCGGCGATCTCCAGTACCGGCGGCAAAGTGGCGAGCACGTTCGAATATTGCGTGGGAACAAAGTGATGGCGCGCCATGAAAGCCTTCCTGAGCCGGTTCGCGTCGGTGTGCTGCGGCGACCGTAGGTGTAAGCTTCCGGCTTGAGAAGCGCTCGCTGGCGAACAGATGCCCTGCGTGGCTCGCGCCGACGCCGCTTTTTGAAAAGGACGATATCGATGTCGGGAAATGGCGGACAGGGCGGGATTCGAACCCGCGATACGGTTTCCCGTATACACACTTTCCAGGCGTGCGCCTTCAACCACTCGGCCACCTGTCCGGCGCGCTGCTTATGACTGCCGGCCCGTCATCTTTCAAGGGCCGAGATGCAGTGTTTTGCACAATCCCGGCAAATCGCGCGCAACCGGTTGCGATCCGCGGCCGGTAAGGCCACATCTGGTTGCCGGAAGGGCAGTGTCGGCGGGAGCCGTGCAACCCGGTGGCTTGCGGCGGGAGCTGATGGTGCGGTTTCTACTCCGTTTGATCGGGTATATCTTCGTCGCAGCGGGCTTCGTCGCGCTCGTGATCGACGGCGCGCGTTCGATCGCCAATGCCGGATTGCGCTTCACGCCGGTCGGCGAGCTGGTGATCGCCCTCATCCAGGAGCGCTACCAGCAGATCCAGCCGGCGATCGAGCGCAATCTCCATGCCTGGCTCTGGGATCCGGTTCTGCTGACGGTGTTGCGCGCGCCAGTGGCCGCGGCCGCGCTTCTGCTCGGCTTCGCGCTGCTCTGGCTGGGGCGGCGCCCGGACGAGGTCATCGGTATCGTCACGCGTCGGTGATGGCGCGCAGGCTGTCACACCCCTGTCCGAACGGCCCGCGGGCGCCTACATAAGCGTCGAGCTCGAACGAAACGGAGCCAATGATGTTCTCCCTGCGCAAGAAGACCGAGATTCCGACTGCCGCCGAGGCGCTGCCCGGCCGTGCCGCGGCGATCCCCACCGCCGAAACCCATTTCGCCAACGGCCGCCCGCTGGCCGGGCCCTATCCCGAAGGTCTCAGCATGGCCGTCTTCGGCCTGGGCTGCTTCTGGGGCGCCGAGCGCAAGTTCTGGCAGAGCAGCGAGGGCGTCTGGGTGACCGCCGTGGGCTATGCCGGCGGCGCGACGCCAAACCCGACCTATGAGGAGGTCTGCAGCGGCCTGACCGGGCATACCGAAA
Organism: Bosea sp. ANAM02; assembly: GCF_011764485.1. NCBI lineage: Bacteria > Pseudomonadati > Pseudomonadota > Alphaproteobacteria > Hyphomicrobiales > Alloboseaceae > Allobosea > Allobosea sp. ANAM02. Next base: position 4,798,360 of record NZ_AP022848.1, read on the forward strand.
TCGTCCTCGTCGTCTTCGATCCCGCAAAGATCGCCTATGAGGACCTGCTGCGGATCTTCTGGGAAAGCCATGACCCGACCCAGGGCATGCGGCAGGGCGGCGATATCGGCACGCAATACCGTTCGGCGATCTACACCTGCGATGCCGCTCAGCAGGAGGCGGCCGAACGTTCGCGCGTCGAGTACGGCAAGGCGCTGGCGGCGGGCGGGTACGGCCCCATCACGACCGAAATCCGCGAGGCGCCGACGCTCTATTTCGCCGAAGACTACCACCAGCAATACCTCGCCAAGAACCCGGGCGGCTATTGTGGCCTGGGCGGCACCGGCGTCGCCTGCCAGATCGGCCTCGGCGTCGAAGCCTGAGGTCAGAAGGGGAGGCGCGGCCTCCCCTTCTTTTTTGGCCTGTCGAGTTCCTGATATGTTCTTGCGCTGCCGCTGAAGCTTCGCTAGCTTTCCCAAGGGACAGGGGGAGCGGGGCCGAGATGGTGGCGCGGGTCGCGACGGTGGCGTTCGAGGGCATCGAGGCGCGCGCCGTCGACGGTCAGGTGCAGATCGCGCCAGGCGGCGTCGCCTTCGTGCTGGTCGGCCTTCCCGACAAGGCCGTCGCCGAAAGCCGCGAGCGGGTCCGCGCCGCGCTGCTGGCCTCGGGCCTCGCCCTGCCGGCCAAGCGCGTCACCGTGAACCTGGCGCCGGCCGACCTGCCCAAGGAAGGCAGCCATTACGACCTGCCGATCGCGCTCGCCGTCATGGCGGCGATCGGGGCGATTCCAGCCGATGCCCTCTCCGGCTATGCGGTCCTCGGCGAACTCGCGCTCGACGGCTCGATCGCGCCGGTGGCCGGCGTCCTGCCGGCCGCGATCGCGGCCTATGCCAGGGGGCAGGGGCTGATCTGCCCGGCGGCTTCTGGCCCGGAAGCGGCCTGGGCGGCGGCCGATATCGATATCCTCGCGCCGCGTTCGCTGATCCAGCTCGCCAATCATTTCAAGGGCACGCAGGTCATGGCCCGTCCGGAGCCGGCTGTGGCGCGCCAGAGCGGTCCCCTGCCCGATCTCGCCGACGTCAAGGGCCAGGAAAGCGCGCGGCGCGTGCTGGAGATCGCTGCAGCCGGTGGCCACAATCTGCTGATGAACGGGCCGCCCGGCGCCGGCAAATCGATGCTGGCGAGCCGCCTGCCCTCGATCCTGCCGCCGCTTTCGCCGCGCGAGCTCCTGGAAGTCTCGATGGTGCTTTCCGTCGCCGGAAAGCTCGCCGACGGCGCCCTGACCGACCGGCGGCCTTTCCGGGCGCCGCATCATTCGGCCTCGATGGCGGCGCTGGTCGGCGGCGGCCTGCAGGCGCGGCCGGGCGAGGTCTCGCTCGCGCATCACGGCGTGCTCTTCCTTGACGAATTGCCGGAGTTCCAGCCGCAGGCGCTCGATGCCTTGCGCCAGCCGATGGAGACCGGCGACGTGCTGATTTCGCGCGCCAATCACCGCGTCGTCTATCCCGCGCGCTTCCAGCTCGTCGCCGCGATGAATCCCTGCCGCTGCGGTCGCGCAACCGAACCGGGCTACGCTTGCCGCCGCCAGCCGAATGATCGCTGCATGGCGCAGTATCAGGCGCGCGTCTCCGGCCCGCTGCTCGACCGGGTCGACATTGCGATCGACGTACCTGCGGTAACGGCGGCGGACCTGATCCGTCCGGCCGCGGGCGAAAGCTCGGCGACGGTCGCGGCGCGCGTCGCGGCGGCCCGGCGCATCCAGGCATCGCGCTTCGAGGAGCTCGGCCTCGGTCACGTCATGACCAATGCCGCCTGCCCGGTGCCGGTGATCGAGGAGGTCGCGCGGCCGGACAATGCCGGGCTCGCGCTGCTGCGCGACGCCGCCGAGGCGCTGCGCTTGACGGCGCGCGCCTATCATCGCGTCCTCAAGGTCGCCCGCACGCTCGCCGATCTCGAAGGGGAGGCGAAGGTCGGCCGGCGCCATCTCGCGGAAGCGCTATCCTATCGGGCGCGGGGGGAGGAGCTCGTCCAGGCCGCCTGAGTATCTGGCCGGACATTCGAGTCCTCATCCCGAGGAGCCATTCCCACGGGGATGGCTCCTGGGGATGAGGGCCCATGCAGTCATCGAGCTGCTTGCAGGGTTAACCGAACCTCTCATCCGGTCGGTCGAATTCGCGGTTTTCCCAGCCCGGTTTTTCAAGGCGATCTGCGTAGATCGAAGGGCATGGCGTCTTCGATCTGGTCATGGCTCGCTCTTGTCCCTGCGGCATTGCTCCTCCCCGTGGGAGGCGCCGTCCTGTGGCTGCTGCGCCAGCGCGCGGCCTTGCGCGAGCAGGTCGCGGGGCTTGTCCATGATGGCGAGGCGCTGAATGACCGGCTCTGGAGTCTCGCCGATAGCGAGGAACGCTATCGCAGCCTGATCGAGGCGCAGGGGGATCTGATCGTCCGGCGCGACGGGGCGCGGATCGTCTATGCCAACAAGGCCTATGCGGCCCTGTTCGGCACGGGCGAGCAGGATCTTATCGGCAGCGAAATGCTGCTGCCGCAGCTCGCCAGCCGGCCGCCGGTACTTTTGGAAGGCGGCGCGCGCAGCTTCGACGAATGCCTCGCGACCTATGAGGGCGAGCGCTGGATTTCCTGGGTCGAGACCGCCGTGCCCGGCCCCGGCGGGCGCAGCCTGATCCAGCGCGTCGGCCGCGACATCTCGGCGCGTATCGCGAGCGAGGATGCGCTGGTCGAGGCGCGGGCGCGAGCGGAGGCCGCGAACGAGGCCAAGTCCCGCTTCCTCGCGACCGTCAGCCACGAATTCCGGACCCCGCTCAACGGCATTCTCGGCATGGCCGACCTCCTGACCGATACCGGCCCCGATGCCGAGCAGGCGACCTATGTCGCGGCCCTGCGCACTTCCGGCGAGGCCCTGCTGGCGCTGGTCGACGACATCCTTGATTTCGCCAAGGTCGAGGCGGGCAAGCTGGAACTGGCCGAGGAGCCTTTCGATCCGGTCCAGCTCGTCGAGACCGTCGCGGAACTGATGGCGCCGCGTGCCCAGGCCAAAGGCATCGAGCTCGCGGCCCATATTGCGCCGGACCTGCCGGCGCGGCTCGTCGGCGACCGCGACCGCCTGCGTCAGATCCTGTTGAACCTTGTCGGCAATGCGGTGAAATTCACGGAAGCCGGCGGCGTCGGCCTCAGCCTTGCCCAGGCGGAAGGCCGCCTTGAGATCACCGTCGCCGATACCGGCCCGGGTATCCCGGCCGACCGGCTCGACACCATTTTCGGGGAGTTCGAGCAACTCGATCATGGCGCCGTAGCGGGTCAGGCGGGCACCGGACTGGGGCTGGCGATCGTGCGTCGTCTTGCGGGCCTGATGGGGGGGGAGGTGCGCGCCGAAAGCCGGCTCGGCGAGGGCGCGACATTCCGCGTCACCCTGCCGCTCGTGGCGGCGCGCGATGTGCCGGCGGCGCGGATTCCGCATTGGCCGCAGCATCATGTCCTGCTCGTCTCGCCAGCGCCGTTCGCGGCGCGCTTCCTGGCGGAGACGATCCGCGCCACGGGCGCTTCCGTATCCATCGCCGGCACGGCCGAGGCCGCACGCGCGAAGCTTGTCGCGGGCGTCCCGGTCACTGCGGTCCTGATCGATCATGCACTGGGAGATGTGCCGGCAAAGGAACTGGCGGCGGCGGCGGCAGCGATCGGCATCCGCGATTGCCTGATCCTGCTCTCGCCCCAGGCGCGCCGGTCGTTCGGAGCACCGCAGGAGGCCGGCTTCTCCGGCTTCCTGATCAAGCCGGTGCGGACGCGCTCGCTCTACGAGCGTCTGGGCAACGGCCTGCAGCCGGGACCATCGGCCGTGGGCGGCCCTGCCGAGCTTGCCGCGACGCTGCTGCGCCAGCCTGGCGCCGGCCTGACGGTGCTGGTCGCGGAGGACAATGAGATCAACGCCCTGCTCGCGACGCGCACGCTGGAGCGCTTCGGTTGCACGGCGATCTGGGCGCGCGACGGACGCGAGGCCCTGAAGCGGGTCGAAGCCAGTTTTGCCGGCGTCGCGCCGCCGCTGGCCCTCGCCTTGCTCGATGTCCGCATGCCCGTGATGACGGGACTCGAGTGCGCCCGTGCGGTGCGTGCGCTGGAAAGGCGGCTCGGCCGGGCTGCCACGCTGCCGCTGGTGGCGGTCAGCGCCAATGTCTCGGCGACCGATCGCGCCGCTGCCTTCGCGGCCGGGATGGATGACTGCCTAGCGAAGCCGCTGGAGCGCCAGGCCCTGCTGCGCTGGCTGGAGCGCCTGTCGCAAGGCTCCGCCGGCAGCTTGACGGCTTGACGGCTGTCATCGCTCCGACGCAGTTTCGTCGCGAAGTTGTAAGATCAGCGGAGCAAGCCTACCTCATGCCGGTAGCGGCAGGAGATGAGACAAGCGATGGCATTGCACGTTTCTGGAAGCAAGAACGCGCTGCCCAGCCGATTTTCAGCCGGCAATCCGTTCTCGCGCTTCGCCCCGTTGATATTGATGAAGGGTGGAGCCATGCGCCGGTCGGGCGCCGAGATCGATGAAACGCCGCCATTGTCGGGCACGCTGGGCCGGATCGGCTCGCTCGAAGTCCGGCTGGCGCGCGGCCCGCGCGAAATCTGGCGGGCGCAGCGGCTGCGCTATCGCGTCTTCTATCAGGAAATGTCGGCCAAGCCCGATGTGATCTCGCGGATGTTCCGCCGCGATGCCGATCGCTTCGACAAGGCCTGCGACCATCTCCTCGTCATCGACCATGCCGCGCGCGGCCGCTTCGGCGGCATCAAGCCCAAGGTCGTCGGCACCTATCGCCTGATGCGCCAGAGCGCTGCGGAGCGGCTCGGCGGCTTCTACACCGAGAGCGAATTCGATCTCGGCCCAATGCTGGCGCTCCATCCCGGCAGCCGCTTCCTCGAACTCGGCCGCTCCTGCGTGCTGAAGCCCTATCGCACCAAGCGGACGGTCGAACTGCTCTGGTCCGGTATCTGGGCCTATCTCCAGCATCATCGTATCGATGCGATGTTCGGCTGCGCCTCCTTCGACGGCATCGACCCCGACGCGCTGGCGCTGCCGCTGAGCTTCCTGCATCACCATGCCCGCTCGGAAGGCGCATGGGCCGCGGCGGCGCATGCCGAGCATTTCGTCGGCATGGACCGTCTGCCGCCAGAGATGGTCGACGCCAAGCTCGCGCTCAAGCAATTGCCGCCCTTGATCAAGGGCTATCTGCGCATCGGCGCCCGCTTCGGCACCGGTGCCGTCATCGACCGTCAGTTCGGCACCACCGACGTGCTGGTCGTGCTGCCGGTCTCGGCGATCGACAAGCGCTATGCCGACTATTACGGCGGCGAGGGCCCGCGCCACGCCGCCTGAGCCGGCTACTCGCCGGCAGCGGCCAGGGCACGCAGCGCCTCGCGATAGGTCGGATAGCGGAAGGCATAGCCGAATTCCCGCTTCACCAGCGCGTTGGAGACGCGCTTGCTTTCGCCATAGAAGCTCGCCGCCATCGGCGAGAGCTTTGCCTGCTCGAACGGGATTTCCAACGGCGGCTCGAGACCGGTCAACTCTGCCGCGAAGGTGATCACGTCCTGCGGCGGGCCGGGCTCGTCATCGGTGACGTTGTAGACCGCGCCCTGGCGCGGCTGCGCCAGCGAGGCCATCAGCACTCCGGCAATGTCGTCGACATGGATGCGGTTGAACACCTGTCCCGGCTTGATCAGGCGGTTGGCCGTGCCGCTGCGCAGCTTGGTGATGGCGTTGCGGCCGGGGCCGTAGATGCCCGAGAGGCGAAAGATCTGCACGGGCTTGCCGCTGTCGCGGCCGAGTTGAAGCCAGGCCTCCTCGATCTCGACGCGCTGGCGGGTGCGGGCATTGGTCGGCGCCGGTGGCGTCGCCTCGTCGATCCAGGCGCCGCCCTGGTCGCCATAGACGCCGATCGTCGAGAGATAGCCGATCCAGCGCAGGTTCGACGCCGCCATCAGTGCCGCGCGCAAGGGGCCGAGCGCCGGATCGCCATCCTCGGCCGGCTGCACCGAGACCAGCACGGCATCGGCTTCCGCCACCGCCTTGGCGAGCGCGGACGAGACCGCGAAGCCGCCGAAGACCAGCGTCCGGATGCCCTCGCGGTTGAGTTCGGCCGCCTTCTCGGCCGAGCGGACGGTGCCGGTCACCTCCCAGCCCCGCGCCAGCGCGGCACGCGCGAAAAACCCGGCCGAATAGCCGAGGCCGAGGATCAGGATATTCATGCGAGGACGCCCATGTGAGACCAGATCACCATGTCATGGATACGCGGGTCATCCCGGGCGACCGCAGGGAGACCCGGGATCCATTCCGGAACGCTGATCGGACAGGCTCCGGAATGGATCCCGGATCTCCGCTTCGCTCCGTCCGGGATGACCCGCGTATCCATGAAAATCAGTGGGTTCCCGACGTGAGTGCGTGCCATTCGGCGCGCACCTGCGGGTCGGGTTCATCGGCCAGGCGCTCAAGGGCGAGCTGGCCGGCCTGTTCGGCATCGAGCCGTCCCAGCGCCCAGATCGCCATGGCGCGGACCAGCGGCGAGGAATCGGCGAGATGGGGCAGAGCGCTGTCGATCAGTTCGGACCGGCCGCTATTGCCGATGGCGATCAGCACATTGCGCAGGAAGCGGTCGCGCCCGGTGCGCTTCACCGGCGTGCCCGCGAAGAGCGTGCGGAAGGCGGGATCGTCGAGCTTGGCGAGCGCGGCGAGGTCCAGCCCGTCGAGCTCGTCCTTGAGCGCCAGCCGCGTTTCCTGCGCCGCCGCGGCGAACTTGTTCCAGGGGCAGACGGCGAGGCAATCGTCACAGCCGAAGACGCGGTTGCCGATGCCGGGCCGCAAGGCGGCATCGATATGGCCGGCATGCTCGATGGTGAGATAGGCGATGCAGCGGCGCGCATCGAGCTCATAGGGCGCGGGGAAGGCATCGGTCGGGCAGATATCGAGGCAGCGCCGGCAGGAGCCGCAATGGTCGCGCTCGGCCGCATCAACAGGTAGCTCCGCGGTGGTGTAGATCGCCCCGAGCAGGAGCCAGGAGCCGTGCTCGCGCGAGACCAGAACCGTGTGCTTGCCTTGCCAGCCGAGCCCGGCCGCCTGCGCCAGCGGCTTCTCCATGACGGGAGCGGTATCGACGAAGACCTTGACGTCGGCGCCGCCGCGCGCGGCGAGCAGGCCCGCGACGCTCTTCAGCTTGCCCTTGATGACGTCGTGATAGTCGCGCCGTCTCGCATAGAGCGAGATCGCCGCCTTTTCAGGCTGGGCGAGCATGGCGAGCGGGTCGCCCTCGCCGGCATAGTTCATGCCGAGCATGACGACGGAGCGGACCTCGCCCCAGAGCTGGCGCGGATCGGCGCGCTCAGCGCGACGATCCTGCATCCAGCCCATCTCGCCCTGATAGCCGTTGGCGAGCCAGGCTTCGAGACGCTCCGGCGCCTGCGGGATCGCATCGGCCCCGGCGACGCGCATCACCGCGAAGCCCTCGGCGAGCGCGCGCTCGGCGACGGCGCGCTTGAGCTTCTCGGCCTTCAAAAATCCAGATTGTCGTAATGGGCGCTCGGAGCCATGCCCGGCACGCGGTCGCTCAGCAGCGGCCGGAAGCTCGGTCTCGATTTGATCCTCGCATACCATGCGCGAGCCGCCTCATCCTCTTCCCAGGGCACGTCGCCGAGATAGTCGACGCAGGACAGATGCGCCGCCGCCGCGAGATCGGCATAGCTCATCTGCGCCCCCGCCAGCCAGTTCCGCTTGGCCAGCAGCCAGGAGATATAGCGCAGATGATAGCGTACATTGGCGCGCGCCGCGCGGATCGCGCTCATTTCCGGCGGGCCGCCGCCCTCGTCGCGGCTCATGAAGCGCTTCATCACCTTTTCCAGCACGAGCGGGCTGGTGATCTCGTCATGGAACTTGATGTTGAACCAGTCGAGCAGGCGGCGGACCTCGACGCGCTCGCCCGGCCCTTCCGGCAGCAGGCGGCGATCGCCGAGCGCCAGGCCCCGCGTCTCGTCGAGATATTCCGCGATCGGCCCGGCGCCAGGGACTGCGAGCCCGTTCTGCTCCTGGAAGACCGGCGTCGTTCCCGCAGTGTTGAGCTCTATGAATTCCCGCCGGCGCTCCCAGACGCGTTCCTCGACCAGCTCGGCCTCCATGCCGAACTCGCTGAGCACGAGGCGGATGAAACGCGAATGCGGGCATAGCGGGTAATGATAAAGGGTCGCCATGGCACTCATGAGGACTGTGAAGCAGGCAAAATGCGACGGAAGCAGGGCCGCCGGGCTTGCAGCGATCCGATAGGCGACGGCGGCCTGCTATAATCATGCCGGAAAAACGCCACAACCCGCGATGACGGCGATCTCCGCAATTTGCGGAGGCTGCTTCGCGAAGTGGTAACCAATTTGCAAAGAGCTGGGCGTAAGCCGGCAGCAGGCTGACGCGGGCGGACGACCGGGCCGGCTGATTCGCGCGAGGACAGCCTTCCATGCACAACCTGATCGAAGCCTTCATCCTCGGCATCGTCGAGGGACTGACCGAGTTCCTGCCGGTCTCCTCGACCGGGCATCTGCTCCTGCTCGGCCATTTCCTCGGCTTCGAATCCAACGGCAAGACCTTCGAGGTGCTGGTCCAGCTCGGCGCGATCCTGGCGATCACGCTGGTCTACTTCCGCCGCCTGCTCGATATCGCGCTCCGCATCCCCAGCGACCCCTCGGCCCGCCGCTTCGTCATCGGCGTGCTCATCGCCTTCCTGCCGGCGGCGGTGATCGGCGCGCTCCTGCACGGCTTCATCAAGGGCGTGTTGTTCAACCCCTTCATCGTCTGCTGCACGCTGATCGCCGGCGGGCTGATCCTGCTCGTCGTCGACGAACTGGAACTGCAGGAGAAGCACACCGATGCCACCACCTTCCCGCTGCCGATGTATTTCAAGATCGGCCTGATCCAGTGTCTGGCGATGATCCCCGGCGTCTCGCGCTCGGGCTCGACCATCGTGGGCGCCATGCTGCTCGGCGCCAGCAAGCGCGCGGCGGCCGAGTTCTCCTTCTTCCTGGCGATGCCGACCATGGCCGGCGCCTTCGCCTATGACCTGCTGAAGAGCTACAAGTTCCTGACCTTCGACGACGGCGTGCTGATCGGCGTCGGCTTCGTCGCGGCCTTTATCTCCGCGCTCGTCGTGGTGCGCAGCTTCCTCGATTTCGTCTCGAAGCGCGGCTTCGCGCCCTTCGCCTGGTGGCGGATCATCGTCGGCATGGTCGGCCTCGCCGGCCTCTGGATCGTCGGCTGATGCCTAGCCAGACAAGGCAGAGATGCGCGCCGCGATCCCGCCCCCGTCATGCTCGCCCTTGTGGCGAGCATCCACGTCTTGAACACTGCGCTTCATTCACGGAGACGTGGATGGCCGGGACAAGCCGACCATGACGGACTGCCTCAGGCCGGCCGCGCCGGGTCGTTGAGCGAGTCGGCGAGCGTCGGCGTCCGGCTCGGGCTCAGTTGCGGCAGCGAGGCGGTCTGCCGCTCGATCATGCGGTGGACCACCGGCGGGTTCGGGCCGCTATGCAGCGCGCGGACCTGCTCGCCGATCTCGGCATCGGCCTGCGTGACGCGCTGGTTCTGGCGGACATATTCGACCCAGGTCGGGCTGTCATAGCGCTCGATCCACAGCGTCGGATCGGTCAGATCGCGCAGCAGCGTCCAGTGCCTTGCGCCGTCGCGGCGGCGGATGCGCCGGCGCTCCGCCATCACGGTCAGGAAGGCGACGACGTCCTCCGGCTTGATGATGTATTCGATGGTGACGATGACCGGGCCGGAGCGTGGCTCGATATCGACCGCGACCTTGGGTTCGCGCCAGCGGCTGAGCGGGTCGAGATTGAGCGCCTCCAGCGGCGGCAGCCGGTAGCGCAGCCCCATCACGGCCCCGGCGACCAGGACCACGGCCGACATCAGCAGCGCCTTCTCGACGCCGAAATGCAGGGCCGAGCGGCCCCAGGCCCAGCTTCCCATCGCCATGCCGCCGAAAGTCGCCATCTGATACATCGCCAGCGCCCGACCCACGACCCAGCGCGGCGCCGAGAGCTGCACCGTGGCGTTGAAGGTCGAGAGCGCCAGGACCCAGCAGGCGCCGCAGACGCACAGGCCCGCCATGGCCAGCCAGATCGTCTTGCTGAAGGCGATCAGCGTGACGCCGCAGGCATAGGCGACGAAGGTCGAGCGCACGAGCGCCTCGGTGCTCATCGCCCGGCGCAGGCGCGCGCTCATGAAGGCGCCCGCCACCGCGCCCGCCCCGAAGGCGCCGAGCAGCACGCCATAGGTCAGCGGCCCGCCGCGCACGAGGTCGCGTGCGATCAGCGGCAAGAGCGCCAGGCCGACGATCGCGCCGAAGCCGTAGACGAAGGCGCGCAGCGTGACGGTGCGGATATTCGGGGACATCGCGACATAGCGGATGCCGGCGCTCATCGCGATGAACAGCGTCTCGCGCGGCAGGAGCCGCTCGACCTTGGGCGGCCGCCAGCGCGCCAGCACGACGAGCAGCGGGATGTAGCTGAAGGCGTTGATGATGAAAGCGGCGACCGCGCCTGCCGCCGCGACGATCGCGCCGCCGATCGCCGGCCCGACGCTGCGGGCGATGTTGAAGGCGACGCTGTTCAGCGTCACCGCCGCCGGCACGTCCCGGCGCGGAACCATGTCGCCGACCGAGGATTGCCAGGCCGGGTTGTTCAGCGCCGTGCCGCAGCCGATCAGGAAGGTGAAGGCCAGGAGCAGCCAGGGCGTGATCAGGCCGAACCAGGCGAAGACCGCGAGCCCGATCGAGACAGCGAGCATGAAGCCCTGTGCGATCAGCAGGATTTTGCGCCGGTCGTAATTGTCGGCGATGGCGCCGGCCGCCAGCGAGAACAGCATCACCGGCAGGGTCGTCGAGGCCTGGACCAGCGCCACCATCTCGGCCGAGGGCGAGATCGAGGCCATCATCCAGGAGGCGCCGACCGCCTGGACGAGGCCGCCGAAATTCGAGACCAGGCTGGCGAACCAGACGGCGCGGAAGATCGGCTGCTGCAGCGGAACGAAGGGCGAAACCCGCGCCTGCGTCGGCTTGATGCCCTCCGAGGCGAGCTCGGCTTCTACGACATCGGCCGTGGGCTGGGCGTGCGGGTCGTCAGGCATGTCATAGGGTTAGAGCATGAGCGCTGGAGGGGGAAACCCTTTCCATCTGGAAGATGTCGAAACTTGGAAAGTTTTCTCCTGACCTGTTTCGACGTTCGCTTGGCCCTCATCCTGAGGAGCGTCGCGTTCCGCGACTCCTGAGGATGAGGGCTGGAGTCACGCAGTTCGTGCCGTCGCCGGCTCGCGCGCCTGCCGCGGCGGGCGAGCCTTGCGGGCGCGCAGGCCATGACCGAATGCCACCGCCAACCCGGCGAGCGCCACCCAATGCGCCGGCCGGATCGAGGCATAGTCCTGATAGGTCAGGATGTCGGCATTGGCCTGGAAGACCAGCCAGGCGGAAACGCCCGAGGTTGCCGCATACCAGCCGGCTTCGAGGCAGGCCGTGAGCAGGCCTCCGAGAAGCGCCACGCCCGCAAGCACGGCTAAGGACACCGGCAGCTTCCAGCGATACAGGCCGCGATAGAGCATCAGCAGCAGGAACAGTCCGCTCATCAGCACCGGTTCGGTGACGTCGATCTTCGATTGCAGCGCGAAATGCAGCAGCGCCAGGATGGCGATCGGGTAGACGAGGTTGTGCAGGCGCTGCCAGTTCTTGCCGAGCCGGCGGATCATGCCGTCGGTCGAGGTCACGCCCTGCGCGACGAGGCCGATCAGCGCGACGAAGCCGATGGTCAGGTAGAAGCGCTTGACGATCTCCGAGACGATCAGTCCCCAGTCGAAGGCCATGTCGATGCAGTAGAGCGCGAGATGGCCCAGCGCATAGGCCATCACGCCGAGGCCGAGCATGCGGCGGATGCCGATCAGCTTGCCCCAGTCGAACAGGCGCCGGAACGGTGAAACCGCCAACGTGGCGATGAGGATACGCACCGTCCAGGTCCCGGTCTGGTGGATCGCCTGCGTCCAGGGCTTCGAGCCGAGCTGCTGCATCCAGGCGGCGTGGAGCAGCATCAGCGCCGGCACGAGGAGCAACGCGAAGGCAACCGCCCGCAAGGCGGAGAACCGGCCCTGCCGGTCGGTCCAGGGCAGCCAGGTTCGTAAAGCTGCATTCGTGGTGCGGGCGCTCATGACACCGGCATAGACGATGGGGTCCACCCTGTCCCGCACATCTGGACACAAGCGCGTGAATGGGCTGTCCTGCCGGTCCTTTCAACCGGGTCCGGTCATGGCTTCCAGCTCTCCCACCGTCGTTTTCGATGTCGGCAACGTCCTGCTGCGTTGGGATGCGCGGCTGATCTACCGCTCGCTGATCCCCGAGCCCGAGCGACTCGACTGGTTCATGCAGAACATCTGCACCGGCGACTGGAATCTGGAGCAGGATCGCGGCCGCTCCTGGGAGGAGGGCGTGGCCCTTCTGGTCAAGCAGCATCCGGAATGGGAGCGCGAGATCCGCGCCTTCGACGAGAGCTGGCATGATAGCGTGCCCCATACCATCGCCGACAGTGTCGCGGTGCTGGAGGAGCTGAAGGGCCGGGGCGAGAAGGTCTATGCCATCACCAATTTCTCGCGCGAGAAATGGGCTGAATGCCTGATCCGCTTCCCGTTCCTGCAGAGCTTCGACGGCGTCGTCGTCTCCGCCCATGAGCGGATGCTGAAGCCGGAGCGCGCGATCTACGAGGTGCTGCTCGATCGATATGGCCTGAAGGCCGACGATTGCATCTTCGTCGATGACAGCGAGAAGAACGTGGTGGGGGCCCGCGCCGCCGGCATGCGGGCCGTCCATTTCGTCGAGCCCATCGACCTGCGCGCCGAATTGCGCGGGCTGGGCGTCAGGCTCTGACGGGCAGAGCCTGCTTGTTGGGACTTGTTTCGTCGTTCACGGAACCATGCCGCCATCCCGGACAAGCTGCGCAGCAGCGCCGATCAGCGATCCATCGGAGGGCTCTGCTCTCTACGATGGACCCGGGGCAAGCCCGGAATGACGGCGCTCATAGGGCGCGCCTAAGCCACTTCGGCAGCGTTCAAGCCTCCGGGACCGGCGCCGCTTCGGCGAGCAGTCCCTCGGCCTTCAGATCACGCCAGAGCGCGGCGGGAACGGGCCGCGCGACGAGGGCGAGATTGCGCGCGACCTCCTGCGGCGTCACGGCGCCGAGCACGATCGTCGCCACCGCCGGATGAGCGGCGCAGAAGGCGAGCGCGGCCTGTGGCAGGGCGACGCCATGGCAGGCGCAGACCGCCTCGATCCGGGCGACGCGGGCCAGCACTTCGGGTGGCGCCGGCTTGTAATTGTAGAAGGCGCCGGGCCTCGCCCCGGTCGCCAGGATGCCGGAATTGAAGACGCCGGCCAGCATGACCGCGATCTTCTTCTCCAGCGCCAGCGGCAGGAATTCCGTTAGCGCCCCCTGCTCCAGCAGCGAATAGCGGCCGGCCAGCATCATCACGTCGAAATCGCCAGCGCGGGCGAAGCGCACGCACATCTCGGCTTCGTTGACGCCGACGCCGATCGCCTTGACCGTGCCGGACGCGCGCAGCGTCTCCAGCGCACGATAGGCCCCGTCCATGGCCTCGGCAAAGCGCTGCTCCATCCGGTCGCCATGGGTCCAGACATCGACGTCGTGGATCAACAGGATGTCGATATGATCGGTGCCAAGCCGGAGCAGCGACTGCTCGAAGGAGCGCATCGCGCCGTCATAGGAATAATCGATCACCGCCGGGTGCGGCAGGCCGCCGGCATAGCCCGAACCGTCGCGCTTCGGCGCGCCGGCCTGCATCCAGCGGCCGACCTTGGTGGAGATGATGACGCTCTCGCGCGGCACGCTGCGGAGCGCCGCGCCGATGCGATGCTCGGAGAGGCCGTGGCCGTAGAGCGGCGAGGTGTCGACGAGATTGATGCCAGCCGCCAGCGCGGCGCGAACCGTATCCTGCGCCGTGACCTCGTCGAGATGTCTATAGAGATCGCCGAGCGGCGCGCCGCCGAAGCCGATCAGGCTGGGGGCGAGGCCCGCGAAGGGACGGCCACGCGGAACGGGACCCGGTTTCGTCCCGGATCGGGGGAGTTCGGCAGCGTTCGTCATCGCGGATCCGCAAGGCAGGAGGGAGCGGCAGAGTTGCGGATCGCCTGAGGGCGTGCAAGCCCGCCCTCGCCTCAGGCCCCGACCTTGGCGAGCACGTCGGCGCGCAGGAAGCGCTCGATGAACAGCATGAACAGCACCGAGGGCACGAGCAGGATCAGCGCCGTGATCGAGGCGACCTGATAGTTGCCGCCCATCGCCGCGCTGTAGAGCAAGAGCGGCAAAGTCGTGACCTGCGGCACGCCGACGAAGAAGGTGCCGGTGAACTCGTCGAGCGATTCCAGGAAGACGAAGATGCCGCTGGCGATGATCCCGGGCGCCGCCAGGGGCAGCGTCACCGAGAAGAAGGTCTTGAGCGGCGAGGCCCCGATATTGCGCGCGGCGAGTTCGAGGTCCTTGTCGACGGCAGCGAAGGCCGCGGCCGCGATCCAGACGGAATAGACCAGACCGTGCGCGGCATGGACGAGCACGACCGCGAAGACCGTGCCGTTGATCCCGAGGGAATAGAAGACGCGGGCGACGTTGATGTAGATTGCGACGGAGGGGAAGGCCTGCGGCAGCAGGAAGAGCACCATGAAGACGGCGCGCGCCGGCAGCTTCAACCGAGCAAGCGCGTAACCGGCGGGGATCGAAAGCGCGAGCGCGACGAGCACCGTCAGCACCGCGATCCAGACCGAGGTCGCGAGCGAGGCCATGGCATCGCCGGTCGGGCGGAAGACCTGTTCCCAGTAGCGCGTGCCGTAGACGACCGGCAGCTTGTAGGGCGTGTACCAGCGCTCGGCGACGGACCAGAGCGCGAGGTTGACCAGCGGCCCGATCAGGAAGAAGGCGAAAGCTGCGAGCGCGAAGGCCGCCAGGACCATGCGCAGGCCGGAGACGGCACGGGTCATGGCGTGCCCTCCCTGGCCATGCCGCGCTTGAGATAGATGATCGCCGCGCCAGCCGAGATCAGATAGGTGATGACGCCGAGCGCATTGGCCGTGGCGTAGTCGCCATAGGCGTTGATGCGGAAGGCCATGTCGACGGTCAGCATGGTCGGCTGCGAGCCCGCCACCATCATCGGCACCGAGAGTACCGAGAGCATCGTCACGAAGGAGAGGACGAGCGCGACGAGGAGCTGCGGCATGACCTGCGGAAGGGCCAGCTCGACGAGGACGCGCATGCGCGAGGCCCCGAGATTGCGGCCGGCCTCCAGCGTGGCGCGATCGAGCGCGGCGAGCGCGCCGGCGAGCAGCAGCGCGACGAAGGGCGTCTGCTTCCAGACGAAGGTCGCGATGATGCCGCGCCAGTCGAGGAAGCTCACCGCCTGCAAGGGCTCCATCAGGCCCATGGAGACGAAGGTGTTGTTCATCAGCCCGTTCTTGGCGAGGAAGGTGCGCATGCACTGCGCCGCGACGATGAAGGGGATGAAGAGCGGCCAGCGATAGAGCGCCTTCAGCGTGCCGACGATCCAGCGGTTCTCGCCGAGCGTCAGCGTGCCGGCGATGATGATGGCGGAAAGCCCGGTGAAAAAGCAGGAGGCGAGCACGATGACGACGGTGAAGACGACATCGCCGGAATAGAGCTCCCAGGCCTTGCCGAAGGCCTGCAGCGAGAAGCCTCCTTCCGGCCCCGTGAAGGCCGAGATCAGCGAGAAGCAGAGCGGATAGAGGAACAGCGCCGCGACGAGCGCGAGACCGGGCGCGATCAGCAGCAAGGCGAGCTGGCGTTGGGACAGGCTCATGATGAGCGGCGCTCTCCGCGACGGATGAGTGGTGGAGCATCCGGAACCGCGAGGTCATCCCGGACAAGCGGCGAAGCCGCGCCGATCCGGGATCCATGCCTGAACCGCTCCGGCATGGATCCCGGGTCTTCGCTTCGCTGCGCCCGGGATGACGCGGTGTTTCCCCGCGTCATCCCGGACGCGAATGGATCAGTTCGTGACCTTCTTCTCGTAGCCCTCGAGGATGTCGTTGAAATAGGGCGCGATCGGGAAGGGCTTGCCGTTCTTGGCGAGCTCGGCCGGTGTGACATCGGTGAAGAGCTTGTCCCAGGCAGCCTTGTCGAGCTTGCCTTCGAGGTTCTTGGCATCGATGCCCGGATACCAGTTGAACTTCTTGACGATGCCGTCGGCCTGCACCTGCGGCGAGGTCGCGAGCGCGATGAAGGCCTCGGCCAGCTTCTTCTGGGCCGATTTCTCCGGCACGGCGTAATACATCGGCTGGCCGGGCATGCCGGGCGAGACGAGCTTCAGCTTCATGTTCGGCGGCAGCTTGCCGTCGGCCTGCCAGGAATAGAACATGTCGACCCAGACCGGGCCGATCGCGATCTCGCCGCGGTTCAGCATGTCGAGCGTGCCGGCATTGCCGGGGGTGATCACGGCGTTCTTGTTGAACTCCTTGAGATCGGCGAAGGCCTTGTCCCACTTGCCCTTCTCGGCCGCGTCATAAGGCCCCTTCATCAGCTTCTCGGCGTCGCCGCCGAAGGCATAGACCCAGCCGGCGACGAAGGAGACGCCGGACATGCCGCCCTTGATGCCGTTATAGCCGAACTGCTTGGGGTTCTTCCTGGCCCAGTCGGCGAGCTCGGCGAAGGTCGCCGGCGGCGTCTTGACCATGTCGGCATTGTAGGCGAGCGCGGTCTGCGACTGGAACATCGGGATGACGAAGCCGCTCACGTTCGTGCCGAGCGAGTTCCTGGCGGAATCGCCGGTGGCGAGCTTCGCCGTCTCGACATTGCCCGTGTACTTGTTGAGCAGGCCCTCCTTGACCATCTGGCCGGCGGCCTTCTGGTGGATGACCACGACATCGAAATCGGTCGAGGCGGAGCTCTTCTGGGCGTCGAGCTTCTCGTAGATCTTCTGCGAGCCGGAATCGCCCGGACCGGTGCCGACCGAGACGACCTTCACGCCGGGATGGGCCTTCTCGAACATCGGGCCGAGATAGTCCTTGACGTAGTCGACCATGTTCTGGTCGCCGGCGGAGGCGACGTTGAGGGTCTGCGCGGATAGCGGCGATGCCACGATCAGCGCGGCGAGCGAGCAGGCAAGCGTGATGATGCGCATGTGTCTGACTCCTTAGTTGGACAGGCGTTGGTCAGGCGGCGATCCCGGCCTCGGTCGCCGGGAAGATGTGAAGGCGCTGCAGCGGAATGCGCAGCCCGACCTTCGTTCCGAGTTCGTGACGGGCGACATCGTCGACCGTGATCTGGCGGCCGGCGGCTTCGACCTTGTAGCGGTAGATGCCACCGGGATAGGCGCGGGCGGCGATGGTGCCGGGGACGACGAGATCGCCGTCGCCAGTCGCCGCGTCATGCGCATCGAGGCTCGCGACGTCGTCGCGGAAATAAGCGAGTGCCTCGCCGACCGGCAGCGTCGCAGCGGCTTCGCCGGCGAGCGTCGTGCGGGCCGCGCCGGCCACGACAAGGGCCTGCCCCTCGGCCTTGGCGATGCTGAGCGGCAGCACGTTCTCTGCCCCCATGAAATTGGCGACGAAAGCGCTGGCCGGGCGGTCATAGACCTCCTCGGGCGTGCCCACCTGCGCGATCCGGCCAGCCTGCATGATCACCAGCCGGTCGGCCATCGTCATGGCTTCCTCGCGGTCATGGGTGACATGGACGGCGGTGAGGCCGAGCCGCTGCTGGATGGCACGGATCTCGTGGCGCATCACCATGCGGATCTTGGCGTCGAGATTGGAGAGCGGCTCGTCGAGCAGCAGGATGCCGGGATCGATAGCGAGCGCCCGGCCGAGCGCGACGCGCTGGCGCTGCCCGCCGGAGAGCGCCGTGACCTTGCGGTCCTCATAACCGGCCAGTCCGAGGAAATTCAGCATCTCGCCGACCTTGGCCGCGATCTCGTCCTTGGACTTGCCACGCAGCTTCAGGCCGTAGCCGATATTCTGGAGCACGGTCATATGCGGCCAGAGCGCATAGGATTGGAAGACCATCGCCATGCCGCGCTTTTCCGGCGGCAGGCCGGCAACGTCCCGCCCGCCGACGACGATCGAGCCGTCCTCGACCGGAACGAAACCGGAAAGCGAGCGCAGCAGCGTGGTCTTGCCGCAGCCGGAGGAGCCGAGAAGCGCGGTGAAGCTGCCGGGGGTGAAGTCCAGATCGATGCCATGCAGCACGCGCGTGCCGCCATAGGCGACCTTGAGACCGCGCACGCCGATGGCTGCGCCGCTCCCCGCTCTGGCTTGCGTTTCCGGCTGCAAGGCGCCTACTCCCCCGGTTCTGCTCTTATCGCCTGACAATGGAATATTTCTTCCACAATCGGCTCAGTTGAAATAAACGTTACGCACGGGGCGCAGTCTATGCAAGAGCTTTGTGAAACGCGGATGACAGCACGGATTCATTCTCTCTGGCTGATGCCGGCGCCGTCCGACGAAGCGCTGCTGGCCGGCATCGTCGGCGAGTTGTCGGGCCGTTTCGACACCCCGCTCTTCGCCCCGCATCTGACATTGCAGGGCGACACCGAGACGACGCCCGAGTTGCTGGAGCAGACGATCACCGCGGCTGCCGCAGCGGTCGGGGCCTTCGCGGAGCCGGTCTCGCTCGTCGAGGGAAGCGATGCCTATTTCCGCTCGTTCTATGCCCGCTTCGCCGTCTCGTCGGCCCTGGCGACGCTGAAGCAGGCGCTCGATCCCGAGGGCTTCGCCAGTTTCATGCCGCATGTCTCGCTGCTCTACGGGCCAGTCGAGGCCTCCGCCAAGGCCGCGGCCATAGCCGAAATCAACGCCCGCCTCGCCGGCCGCGCCATCCGCTTCGCCCGGATCGGCATCGTGACCTCCGGCCAGGACGTGCCGATCACCGACTGGCGTGTCGTTACGAGCGTCGCGCTGCGTTCGGCCTGAACCGTCCAGCTACTCGCCGGTCAGCTCGCGATTGCGGCGGCTGACCTCGTCGCTGTAGCGCTTGATCGCATGCGCCTCGCTGAGGATGCCGACGATCCGGCGGCTGTCACGATCGGCAACCACAGGCAAAGCCTCGCTCTCGGCCTCCTCGAACAGCTTCAGCGTGTCGCGCACCGTCATGTCGGCGAGCAGCATGCGGTCCGGATTGTGCAGGAGATGGCGCACGGTGCGCGGCGCGGGCTCGGCCGCCGCCTCCTCGTCCAGCGCCGGGTCCGGCTCGTAGAGCGCGCCGGGTGGCACCATGCCGGCATAGGCATCGCCCGGGCCGATGGCGACGAGATAGCTGGTCGAGCCCGGCGGGTATTTCAGCCGCGCCTCGGCGATGGTGGCGTCAGCCGCGATCGTCGGCACCTCGATGCGCATCATGTTGCCGGCGGTGAGATCGCGCATCCAGCCGACGTCATGGGCGCCGCGGATGCTCTCGCCGCGCAGATGGAAGCGCCAGGTCGCGAAGGAGAAGCCGAAGAGGCGGCGCGTCACCAGCGAGGCGGCACCAGCCGCGCCGACGACCGCGAGCGTCAACTTGAGGTCGCCGGTCATCTCGAGCGCCAGCAGTGTCATGGTCATCGGCCCGCCGACGATCGAGACCGCAAGCGAGCTCATGCCGACCAGCGCGAACAGCGTCTCGTGCCCGGCGAGGTTGGGGAAGGCCAGCGTCAGGACGCCGATGAAGAGGCGGCCCGTCAGCACGCCGAGCAGCAGCGAAGCGAAGAACAGGCCGCCGCGGAAGCCGGAGCCGATCGAGACCGAGGAGGCCAATGCTTTGGCGACCAGCACCAGCGCGAACAATCCGAGGCTCGCCTCGATCCCGAGATAGAGATTGATCGCGCCATGGCCGGCGGAGAGAACGGAGGGATTCCAGATCGCGAGCGCCCCGACCAGAAGACCTCCGAAAGCCGGCCGGAGCCAGGTCGGAATCCGCGAGCGGCGGAAACCCGCCTCGACGAAGGCGGCGGCGCGCATCACGACGATGCCGACGAGCCCGCAGGTGGCGCCGAGCAGCACGACCAGAGGCAGGTTCGCCATCGTGATCAGGCCGATCGGCGGGACCTCGACGGCGAGCAGGGCCGGCGCGAGCACGCCATGGGTCACGGTCGCCATGAAGGTCGCGGCCATGACCGGCACGAAGGCGGCGATCGAGTAACTGCCGAGAATCAGTTCGAAAGCGTAGAAGGCGCCGGTCAACGGCGCGTCGAAGGCGGCACCGATGGCGCCGCCAGCGGCACAGCCGACCATGAGGCGCATATCCGCGCGGCGCAGACGCAGGCGCCGACCGATATGCGAGGCAAGCCCGCTCGCCGCCTGCGTGTAGCCAGCTTCGAGCCCGACCGAGGCGCCGGCGCCGCTCGAACCCATGGTCTGGAATGCGACGAAGGCGCTGTCGCGGAAGGACATGCGCCCGCCATGCAGGGCATTGGCCTCGATCGGGTCGATCGGCTGCTTGCGGCGGCGGAAGAACAGCCAGGAGGCGCAGCCGATGGCGAGGCCGCCGATGACTGGACCTGCAATGGCCCGCCAGGTCGGGATCGTCGTGGTGATCGAAAGCCGCTGGCCATCGGCCAGGCCGAAAATCAGCTCATGCAAAAGCTGGGTCGTCAGGGACATCGCCAGGACGACGAGCCCTGCGAGCACCCCGACCAAACAGGCCAGCACCACGATACCGATCTCACTGGAGCGGAAGAGCGCGCGCCAGCCTTGCGGAGCGTCGCCTGTCGCGGCCGGCGTCTCGGTGGCTTTCACGGTGATCACGGCAAGGCCCGCCCGGCTCCTTCGTCACGTCGGCCCGCGGTCGCATATCGAAGCGGCAGGAACAAGACGGCCCAGCGATTGCCGTCACGACCCTGCCGCAGGGCGGCTACGAGACCGGCACGCCAAGCCCGGTCTTGACCCTGTCCATGGCGACGAAGGAGCGGAACTTGCGGATATTGGGGTTGGCGAAGAACAGGCGCCGCGTCAGCGCCTCATAGGCCGCCATGCTCGGCACCAGCACCACCAGCATGAAATCGACCTCGCCGGTGACGTAGTAGCATTGCTGCACTTCCGGCGCGGCGAGGAAGGCGCTCTTGGCCGCGTCGATATCGGGCGCGGTCTCGCTGACCAGCTCGATCTCGACGAAAAGCGTGATCGGATGGCCGAGCGCAGCGGGATCGACCACCGCGACATTGGCGCGGATGACGCCGCTCGCCTCCATCCGGCGGATGCGGCGCTGCACGGCCGGGGCGGAGAGATTGACGCGCTCGCCGATCACCCGCTGCGGCGTGGTGTTGTCCTGCTGGAGGATGGCGAGGATCGCACGGTCGAAAGCATCGAGATCATGAGCGGTCGGCTCGGCCATGCCTCATCCCGTGAAAGAAACTTGCAATGCGAAAGGCCAAATCCAGCGCCTTTTTCGCCCGCGATGCAATATCCATTCGAGCATCCAGCCAGACGAGGACGCCATGTTCCTGCTCAACCATCACCCGGATTACCGCTCCGCCCTGCATCCGGAGGATGTCGCGACGCTCGGGCCCGCCGGGGCCGATGCGATCATGGCGCATCTGGCTGAGCGGCCCAACCATGTGCCGACGCCGCTGCACAACCTGCCGGGGCTCGCCGCCGCGCTCGGCATCGGCTCGCTCTTCATCAAGGACGAGGGCCAGCGCCTCGGGCTCGGTAGCTTCAAGGCGCTCGGCGGGGCCTATGCGGTGATCCGGCTCGCGCTGGAAGCGGCTTCCGAAAAACTCGGACGACAGCTCGGCGATACCGACATGAACGATCCCGCCGTCCGCGAGGCTGCCGCCGGCATGACCTTCGCCTGCGCGACGGACGGCAACCATGGCCGCTCGGTGGCACAAGGCGCGCAACTGCTCGGCGCCAAAGCCGTGATCTTCGTCCATGGCGGCGTCAGCGACGAGCGCGTCGCGGCGATCGCCCGCTTCGGCGCGCAGATGGTGCGCGTCGACGGAACCTATGACGATTCCGTGGTCGAGGCGGCGCGCGTGGCGACCGAGCGCGGCTGGACCATCGTCTCCGACACCTCGTGGGACGGCTATGAACGCATCCCCGGTCTGGTGATGCAGGGCTATACGGCCATCGCCCGCGAAGGGCTGGCCCAGATGCCGGAACCGCCGACCCATGTCTTCGTGCAGGCCGGCGTCGGCGGCATCGCCGCCGCGCTCGCCGCACAGATGCAGACCAGCTTCGGCGATGAACGGCCGTTCTTCACGGTGGTCGAACCGTCGCGCGCCGCCTGCATCTTCGAGGCCGCGAAGCGCGGCAAGCCGGGCAAGATTCCGCATGGCGCGCCGACCGTGATGGCGATGCTCGAATGCTACGATCCCTCGCCCTTGGCGCTGCGCGTGCTCTACCGCGCCGCCGACGCCTTCATGACGGCCGAGGATTCCGATGCTGTCGAGGCGATGAACCGCCTGGCCCGGCCGATCGCGGGCGACCCCGCCATCGTCGCCGGCGAAAGCGGCGGCGCCGGGCTCGCCGGCCTGCTCGCGGCGCTGCGCGACCCGGAGGTGCGTGCGGCGCTGAAGCTCGACGGTCAAGCGCGCGTCTTCCTGGTCAATACCGAGGGTGCGACCGACCCGGCCCGCTATGCCGAACTCGTCGGCCTCAAGCCGGAGGAGGTCGCGTGAGCACACAATCCGGCGAGCGGCTGACGCTGCATGCGCAGAGCCATTCGCCCTATGCGCGCAAGACCATCGTCTTCGCCCATGAGGCGGGCATCGCCGACCGGCTCGCGATCATGGACCAGGAGACGAGCCCGACCAACCGCAACCCCGAAATCTTCGCCGTCAATCCGCTCGGCAAGGTGCCGGTGTTGATCACGCCGGAGGCCGGCGCGATCTTCGACTCGCTGGTGATCTGCGACTATCTCGACGGGCTGCATCCCGGCCGTCGATTGATCCCGATCGAGGGCAAGGCACGCTGGCAGGCGCTGCGCCTGCATGCGATCGCGCAGGGGCTCTGCGATGCCGGCATCGCCCTGCGCTGGGAGACGCTGCGGCGGCCGGAGCATCTGCGTTACCCGCCTCTCCAGGAAGGCCAGACGGCCAAGCTCATCGAATCCTTCGACGTGCTGGAGCACAGCGAAAGCCTCGACGAGCCCGTACATGTCGGCCATATCGGGCTGGCCACGGCGCTGGCCTGGCTGGAATTCCGCAGCTTGCCGGATTTCCGCTCTGGCCGGCCGCGCCTGACGCGCTGGTACAAGGCGTTCGCGGAGCGCGCCTCGATGCGGGCAACCGCCTATCACGGCGAAACGCAGGACTGCCCGGCTGCCCAGGCCCTTGCCGGATGACCGGGTGACGTCGTAGCAGGACCCGCAGCGCAGCCCGGTTCCGGCCGCGCCGGAGATCGTGCATGAAGCTTCGTCCCGATACGCTGGCGATGACCGCCGTGCTCGCCATGCTGACGGCGCTCGGGCCGCTTTCGACCGATTTCTACCTGCCCTCCCTGCCCGAGATCGCGCGGGTGATGCAGACGGACGTCGCCGGCGCACAGGCGACGCTCTCCTCCTTCCTGTTCGGCTTCGCCGCCGGGCAGATCCTGTGGGGCCCGCTCTCGGACCGACTGGGGCGCCGGCCGGTTCTGCTGGCGGGGCTCGGCCTGTTCGGATTCGCGACTTTGGCCTGCGCGCTTGCGCCGTCGATCGAGGCGCTGACGCTGGCACGCGCCTTACAGGCACTCGGGGCGTCCGGGCCGATCGTGCTCGGCCGCGCCATGGTGCGCGATCTCTATGATGGGCCGCGCGCCGGGCGCGAGCTCGCCCGGATGGGCATGATCATGGGGCTGGTGCCGGCGGTTGCGCCGGTCATCGGCGGCATGCTTCAGGTCGCCTTCGGCTGGCGCTCGACCTTCCTCGCCTCCCTGACCTTCGGACTGGCGCTCGCCGTCGTCATCGTCACGGTGATGCCGGAGACGCTGCGGGTGCGCTCGCCGCAGCCGCTCTCGCTCGTCAGCATCTTCCGGGGCTTCGGGACGCTGCTGCACAACCGTGCCTTCCGCGTCTATGTCGGGCTGACGGCTCTCGCCTATGCCGGGCTCTTCGCCTTCATCTCGGGCTCGTCCTTCGTCCTGATCGGCGTCTACGGGCTTTCGCCGATCGCCTACGGCTTCTCCTTCGGTTTCGCCGTGCTCGGCTACATCACCGGCACGATCATCGCGCAGCGGCTGGTGGGGCGGCGCGGGATGGACGGGGTCATCGCCATCGGCGTCGCCTGCCTCGCCGGCGGCGGCCTCGCGATGCTCGTCGGCGTGCTCACCGGCCTCGGCGGGGCCGCCGGCGTCGTCGTGCCGATGGCGCTTTATGCCTGCGGCGTCGGGCTGACCATGCCTCAGGCCCAAGCCTCGGCGATGATGCCCTTCCCGGACCGGGCCGGCGCGGCCTCCTCCTTCAACGGACTCTGCCAGATGCTGCTCTCGGCCTGTGTCGGGCTGCTCGTCGGTCACCTGCTCAAGAATGCCGCGCTGCCCCTGCCATTGGTGATGTCGGTGCTCGGTGTGGCCGCGCTCGTCCTGTTCCACGCGTCGCGCGGCATTCGGATGGCGAAGAGCCAGGCGATGTAAACGAGGGCTGGATCGCGTTTCCGACCAGAGCAACCCTTTTGTCATTCCGGGGCGGGCCTTAGGCGCGCACCCGGAACCCACGACCGGGTGAGACATCAATTGCTCGGTCATGCGTGGCTCGCCCGGTCGTGGGTTCCGGGTTCTTCGCTCCGCGAAGCCCCGGAATGACAAGGCGGTACGAAGCCCCTCCTAACCCATCGCCGGCAGTGCCTTTGATATCAGCCGCCGAAGAGGCGCTCGAAGAAATTCTTCTCCTGCGGCGCCGGGCGGACCCAGCCGCTGTCGCCCTGAGGCTGGGCCGGCACGGCCGGAATCCGCGCGTCCGCCACCGGCGCGCCGTCGCCGAGCGTCTTGGGGGCGCCCTGCCAGAGGCCGCCCGGCAGCGGGATCGGCTGGGCGCCGGCATGGGCCGCCTTCATGTACTTGCCCCAGATCTCGCCGGGCAGGCCGGCACCGGTGACGCGCTTCATCTTCGAGGCGTCGTCATTGCCGACCCAGACGGCCGTGACGAGCTTGGCGGTGAAGCCGACGAACCAGGCGTCGCCGTAATCCTGCGTCGTGCCGGACTTGCCGCCGACCTGCCAGCCCGGGATGTTGAACTTGCTGCCGGTGCCGCCGTTCATCACGCCGTTGAACATGGTGTTGATCATGGCAAGATATTGCGGCTGGATGACCGGGCCGAGGTTCGCGGCCTTGCGGGCATAGACGACCTTGCCATTGGTCTGGCGCACCTCGCGGATGACGTAGGGCAACACCGACTGGCCGCCATTGGCGAAAGTCGCATAGGCGGCCGTCAACTCCAGCGGCGTCACCTCGGAGGTGCCGAGCGCCAACGACAGGTTCGGTTGCAGGGCCGAGTTGATGCCGAGGCGCTGCGCCGTGCGGATGACCTCACGGGGGGTCACCTCCTGGATGAGGCGGGCGGCGACCGTATTGAGCGAATGCTGCATCGCGGTCGCGAGCGTCACCGGGCCGCGATAGTTGCGCGAATAGTTTTCCGGCTCCCAGCCCTTGATCGAGACGGGAGCGTCGTCGCGGATGGTGTCCGGCGTCATGCCCTTCTCAAGCGCGGTCAGGTAGACGAAGGGCTTGAAGGAAGAGCCCGGCTGGCGACGCGCCGCCGTGGCACGGTTGAACTGGCTCTTGGTGTAGTCACGTCCGCCGATCAGCGCCCGGATCGCTCCGTCGGGCGCAAGCGAGACTACCGCGCCCTGCGAGACGTTGAGCTTGGCGCCCTGCGTCGAGAGGGCATCGACGAGCGTCGTCTCGGCCGAGGACTGCAGCTTCGAATCGATCGTGGTGAGCACCGTGACGTCGCCATCGACCGCGCCGATGAAGTCGTCGAGCACGTCCATGACATAATCGGCAGCGTAGTTGACCGAGCCGGCGCCGACACGCTCGGGCACCTCGGCCGGCGCGGTGAGCGCGGTCTTGGCCGCCGCCTGCGAGATGAAGCCCTGATCGGCCATCGCGGCGATGACGAGCTGGGCGCGCTTCTCGGCGGCTTCCGGATTGCGGTTGGGCGCCAGGCGCGACGGAGCCTGGACGAGGCCGGCGAGCATCGCCGCCTCCGCGATCGTCACCGAGCGTGCCGACTTGTTGAAATAGCGCTGCGCGGCCGCCTCGACGCCATAGGCGCCGGAGCCGAAATAGACGCGGTTGAGATAGAGCTCGAGGATCTGGTCCTTCGTGTAGGTGCGCTCCAGCCAGAGCGCCAGGATCGCCTCCTGGATCTTGCGGGCCGCCGTGCGCTCCTGCGTCAGAAAGAGGTTCTTGGCGAGCTGCTGGGTCAGGGTCGAGCCGCCCTGCGCCACGCCGCGCCCGCGCAGGTTGGTGACGAGCGCGCGCGTGATGCCGATCGGATCGATGCCGAAATGCTCGTAGAAGCGCCGATCCTCGATCGCGACGAAGGCGCGTGGCAGATAGGGCGGGATCTCGCCGATGGTGACGGTGCGCCCGCCGGTCTCGCCGCGATTGGCGAGGAGCGAGCCGTCGGCGGCGAGGATCGCGATGTTCGGCGGCCGCTTCGGCACTGTGAGCTGGTCGATCGGCGGCAGTTGCGAGGCGTGATAGGCGACGAGCCCGCCGACGCCGATGGCGCACCAGAGGCCGAGCACCATGGTCCAGTAGAACAGGCCGCCCAGGAAGGAGCGGCGGCCGCGCCGGCCACGGCGCTTGCCGCCTCCTCCACCGCCGCCACGCTTGTCGCGCTTCGGCGGATTGCGGAGCTGCCGGCTGGGCTCCGGCTGTGCCGGGGCGTTGCGGAAGCGGGTGGGGCGATCATCTGGAGAAAGGCGCATGTCACCGTCCGCGCGGCTGGTGCCACGCTCATAACCAAAGGAGGGCTCGCGCCGCTCGCCTCGTGCAATCCGGTCGTTCATCCTGCCCCGTTTTCGGCCGCCAAGCCGCCTCGCAATGCGGTCAGGTCACACAGGATTCAAACATGGCGCTTTTAAGGGTTCGTAAAGCGTGCAATGCGGCAGGGCGATCACAGCCATCGCGTAAACTTGATCGAACTTGCAAACACGCAAACGAAAACGTCAACGACTGGGATATTGCGCAAAATCGGGCGGTTCGCCTAGAACCCGAAGCTCTAACACCCAAACCCTCCGAGCGACCCGCAATCAAGGACGATCCATGCAGTTTCTGTCGCGCTACCAGCCCTATGCCCTGGGCCTGCTCCGCATCTTCGCCGCGCTGAGCTTCATCTCGCACGGCACGCAGAAGCTGTTCGCCTTCCCGGCGGCTCCGTCCTGGGGCATGCCCGCCGCGATGAGCCTGCCCTGGACCGCTGGCGTGCTGGAGATCGTCGGCGGCGCGCTCGTCCTCGTCGGCTTTTTCACCCGCCCGGCCGCCTTCGTCCTGTCGGGCCTGATGGCCGTGGCCTACTGGATGGCCCATGGCTCCAAGGGCTTCTACCCGCTGCTGAACGGCGGCGAGGCCGCGATGCTGTTCTGCTTCATCTTCCTCTACATCGCGACCGCCGGCCCCGGCGCCTTCGCCATCGAATCCCGCAAGACCTGATACTCGACTGCAGGAACAGGAAAGGCCCGCCTCCTCATCGGAAGCGGGCCTTTTTCGTATCCGAGGTGGACGAATCAGACCGCGGCGGAGATCCAGCGCGAGAGATCGCTCTTGGGGGCGGCGCCGACCTTCTGCGAGGCGAGCTTGCCGTCCTTGAACAGCATCAGCGTCGGGATCGAGCGGATGCCGAACTGGGCCGGGATCTGCTGATTCTCGTCGACATTCATCTTGACGATCTTGACCTTGCCGTCGAGCTCGGTCGCGATTTCCTCGAGCGCCGGGCCGATCATGCGGCAGGGACCGCACCATTCCGCCCAGAAATCCACCACGACCGGCTCGGACGACTTCAAAACGTCGGCCTCAAAGCTCTGATCGGTTACCTTGCTCGTTGCCATGACTGGCCGCCTTTCGGTTTCAATGGGAGGCAATGCCGCCCTTCGCCAGCGAAGCTATGAACGCCGGCCCCCCGGGTCAAGGCGCGTGCATCGCGGGGCCGAGGTGAAGCCGGTGCGTCACGAGCCGCCCGAGACCAGGCTCGCCCCGACATTGATCGCCATCGCCAGGATCGAGGCGTTGAAGACGAAGGTCAGGATCGAGTGTACCAGCACGATGCCGCGCGCGTGGCGCGTGGTCACGCCGATGTCGGAGGTCTGCGAGGTGCAGCCGATCGTGTAGGAGAAATACAGGAAATCGACATAGTCCGGTTCGGTCTTGCCGGGAAAGTCGAGGCAGGGCTCGGCCCTGCCGCCGCGATAGTAGATGCCGGCATAGTGCAGCGTGAAGAAGGCGTGCAGCAGCGTCCAGGAACACAGGATCGTGACGCCGCCGAGCGCGAGATGGATACCGCGCTGATCCGCCGGCAGCGCGCCGATGCCGGTGAGCTGGACGACGATGGCGGCAAGGCTCGCGCTCGCCGCGAGACAGGAGATGACGAGGATGGCGACCGCGCCCTCGTCCTGCTTCTCGGCACGCGCCCGGATCTCGTCGACCGTCTCGGTGAACATCGTCGTCGCCAGCAGGCCGAGATAGAGGGCAGCTCCAGCATCCCAGGCCACCAGGAGGCGCGTCGCCCAGCGCCAGTCGCCGGGCAACATCAGGGTCAGCACCGCACCGGCGGCGAGGGCGATCAGCAAGCGCGGACGCAGGGACAGGGAATGCGGCACGAATCTCATGGCGCGAACGCTCCCTCGGCAGAGCCGACACCCTCGCCATTGGCCACGGTGGCAAGCGCCGCGTCGAGCCGAGCGGCATCCAGCTCGAAGCAGGTGAGGCTCGCCGTGTAGATCGCCAGAGCCCGCACGGCCCGGCCGGGATAGATCTCCCGCATCAGCGCGGCATAGGCGGCGAGCTGGGCAATGGTCGTGACGGATATCGCATCCACCGTCCGCGGAGGCCGGGCCGTGGTCTTGAAATCGGCGACGACGACGCTGTCGGAGGTCACGGCCAGGCGGTCGATCCGTCCGGATACC
The DNA here is from genome assembly GCF_011764485.1 of Bosea sp. ANAM02. Classification (NCBI taxonomy): domain Bacteria; kingdom Pseudomonadati; phylum Pseudomonadota; class Alphaproteobacteria; order Hyphomicrobiales; family Alloboseaceae; genus Allobosea; species Allobosea sp. ANAM02. Next base: position 4,827,446 of record NZ_AP022848.1, read on the forward strand.
GCGCGGGCCTCGCCATCCGCCAGGCGGATCGCGCCCGCGACGGGAACCTCCGCCAGAGCGTCCACGGCGAACAGCCCAGCCAAGGCGGGCGCCGCCAGCAATTGCAAGGCGTCGGCAACGATGGTCGCCCGCCGCTCGGGACGCAGGGCTCCGCCACGCGCTTCCGCCAGGGCTTCCGCCGTCGCGGGGCGGCGCACCTCGGGAACGCCCGGCAAGATCTGCAGCAGGAGATGGGCCAAGCGGCCGGCCGCCGCCGCTTCGGCCAGGAAGGGGCCATCGCCCGGCCGCTCCTCGCCATCGGCGGCGGTGAGCGCGCTCGACGGCTTCAGCGGCGGCAAGGGCTCGGCCTCGCGTACCACTTTCTCCCGCAACCAAAGCGGTACGGAGACCGAAGCGGCCTCCCCGTCGGGGCGGTTGCCATCAGCCTCGGGCGGCACCGACGCCGAGACCATGAAGCGCAGCACCGCGTCGTCGCCATCGCCGAGCCGCTTCAGGCCGGGTTCCGACTGCATCAGCCCCTGCTCGATCATCGCGTACCAGCTTCCGGGCGGCGCCTCGCCCTTGGGCTGCGCGCCACAGACGATCAGGCGGTCCTCGGCGCGGGTCATCGCGACATAGAGCAGGCGGTGGTGCTCCTCGACCATCTGCGCGACCACCACGACCTTGGCAGCCTCGGTCGCCGATACATCCTCTGCGGAAGCCGGCGGCCAGAGCGGCACGAATTCGCCTGATGGCGTCGGCACGGCCAGGATTTTCGGCAGACGCCGCGCGCCGGGCTGGACGCCGAGATCGGCCAGGATGACGATCTTCGCCTCCAGACCTTTCGAGCCGTGCACGGTCATGACGCGGACCTCGCCGGCGCTGGCCGAGAGATCGCGCTTCACGTCGGCGGCGCTGCCGGCGACATGCTGGAGGAAGCCGGCGAGCGAGGGACCGTAGCGGCGCTCATGATCGAGTGCTGCGTTGAGGAAAGCGTCGAGCGCGTCGCCCGCTTCGGCGCCGAGCCGGGCGAGCGCGAGATTGCGCCCGCCGCCGGGGCCGAGCAGATCGGCAAAGAAGCGGAACGGCCCCTGCCGCCCGGCCTGCTGCGTCCAGCGGACGAGCTTCGCCTCGGCGGCGGCATAGCGCGGCTCGGTTGCGGCGGCCTCCTGCAAGGCGGCACGCAGCGAGCCCTTCCGATCGGGCGCGAGGCGCAGGAGATCGTCATCGTCGAGATCGATCAGGGGTGTCTTGAGCGCGGTCGCGAGCGTCAGATCGTCATCGGGCAGGAGCAGGGCGCGGCCGAGCACGACGAGGTCCTCGACCGCCGGATGCTCGGCCAGCGTCAGGCGATCGCGGCCGGCGACGGGCACGCCGGCATCCTTCAGCGCCTTGACGATGGCCTCGAACAGCGCGCCGCGCTGGCGCAGCAGGATCATGACGTCGCCCGCCGCGAAGGGATGGCCGAGATCGTCGCGGCGGTCGCGATGCCAGCGCTGCAAGGTCCGCGCGATGCGCTCGGCAAGCTTCACCGTGCCGCTGCGCCGCTCGGGCGCATCGACCGGCGTGGTCCAGGCATCGGGCGGCTCAGCCGTATCGTTGGCGGCCAGCGGCCAGATATCGACGGTGCCGGGAGCGTTGCGGCGCACGGTGTCGTGGATTTCCGGCCGGGCTGCGCCGTCGAAGACGAGACCACGCGCATGGTCCGGCAGGGCGAAGACGGCATCGACCGCCTGCATGATATCCGGCGCCGAGCGAAAGGAGGTGTTGAGGCTGATCGCCTCGAAATCCCGCTCCGCCGCCCGGATGCGTTGGCCCAGCGCGCGGCGCTCCTCGCCGAAGGCGGAGGGCGCCGCGCCCTGGAAGCCATAGATCGACTGCTTCTCGTCGCCGACGACGAAGATGGTGCGCGGCTTCGCCCGAAGATCGCCGCCGCTGGTGAATTCCTCGGCCAGCTTGCGCAGGATCGCCCATTGCGCCTCGCCGGTGTCCTGCGCCTCGTCGAGCAGGATGTGGTCGATGCCGGCATCGAGCTTGTAGAGCACCCAGGCGGCCTCGACCCGCTCCAGCAACGAGCGGGTGCGCGCGATCAGATCGTCATAGTCGAGCAGCGAGCGCAGGCTCTTCTGGCGCTGATAGGAAGCCAGCATGCGCGTCACCAGCAGGGCGAGCGCGGCGCTGCGATCGCGGATCGCGACGGCGTTCAGTTGCTCGGTGGCGGCGAGCAGGCAGGCGGCAAGATCCTCCAATGTCGCCAGCAAGGCGCCGTCGAATTCGGATTTGCCCTTGCCGCGGATATGGACGTTGACCGTGCCCTCGGCCGTGATGAAGCCGCGCCGGCAGAAGCCGACGGGATCGCCGTCATCCTGCCCGGCGAGGAGCGTGCGCAGGTTCGCCGCGAAGTTCTGCCGGGTGGCGCTGCCGGCCTGAAGCGCCTCGATCAGGGCATGCAGGCCCGGCAGAGCCGCCAGATCGGCGCGGAAGCGCGCCCTGACCGCATCGGCCGAGAGGTCAGGCGCGATGCCGAGGAAGGCGGCGATGCCGGCCTTGACCGCGCCAGCATCGCGGGCGCGCCCGGTCCCGTCGCTGAACAGGGCACGCTGGCGCAGTGCCTCCTGGAACATGGTCTCGAACGAGTCCTGCGCCGCGAGCCTCGCGAGCAGGTCGAGCGCGCGGGCTTCCGGACCGTTCGGCTCGGCCGCGACGAGGGCGAGCAGTTCGCGGCGTGCGGCGCGCAGCATCTCGGCTTGCGCGAGATCGTCGGCGACTTCGAAGCGGGGCGGCACATTGGCCTCGAAGGGCGCGGCCTGCAGCACGCGGGTACAGAAGGCGTGGATCGTCTCGATGCGCAGGCCGCCCGGCGTCTCCAGCGCCTCGGCGAAGAGGCGGCGCGCCTTGGCCCGCTCGGCCGTCGTCGGCGGGCGGCCGGTGAGCTTCGTCAATTCACGGCCCAGCGCCTCGTCGGAGAGCGTCGCCCAGGCACTCAGCGCCTTGAAGATGCGGTTCGCCATGTTGGCGGCAGCCGCCTTGGTATAGGTGATGCAGAGCATCCGGCCGGGCGCGACATCGTCGAGCAGCAGCCTGAGCACACGGTTGACCAGCACATGGGTCTTGCCTGAGCCGGCATTGGCCGAGACCCAGGCGGAGAGGCCGGGATCGGCGGCCTGCGCCTGGCGCCGGTCGGTCAGCGGCGGGACGATCCACCCGGGCTTCATGCCTCGCCCCCCTCGTCGCCGCCGGGCGCGGCCGACCATTCCTTGACGCGGGCGAGGTGGTCATAGGGGCTGGCATAGCGAATATAATCGGGGGCGCGGCGCGAGACGAAGGGCTCGCGGCCGGAACGCAAGCGATCGAGATATTCGAGCAGGCGCTCAAGATGGCGCGCAGCGACATCGGCCAGGGATTCGTCGCCGAACTTGAGCGGCGCGCTCGCTCCCCAGCCCTTGGGATCGTGGTGGAGCTTGACGTAGAGCACGTCGTCGACCGGCAGCGGCCCGGACAGCCCCTTGAAGCCGGCGCGCGCCGCCAGATCGGCTTCCAGCGTGAGTTGCGGGGCAAAGCCCTTCTCGACCTGCTTCTTTGAGGGCGGCGCCCCCGTCTTGAAATCGACGATGCGCAGCGAGGGCGTGCGCGTCAGCTCGATCCGGTCGGCCTTGCCGCTGAGGCGGAATTCGCTGCCATCGGCGAGCGGGAAGCTCGCGGCCGTGAAGAGCTCGACGCCGATGCGGCCGATATCGGCGCGCCGGTTCTCCTCCCAGCGGATGAAATGGCCGGCCGTCAGCAGGAAGCGCGGCCACCAGAAGGCCTTGACCTCCGGCACGCCGTCATAGGCGCTGAAGAGCCGGGTGCCGATGGCGATGAGTTGGCCGAGCGCATCGGCCGGCAAGCCTTCGGGATAGGTCGTGCTGAATTCCTCGACAATGCCGTGCAGCAGCTTGCCGCGATCCTGCGCGGTCGGGTCCGCCACGAGATCGTCGAGCGCGTCGAGCTTCAGGATCTTGCGGGCATGGATCTGGTAGGGGTCGCGATAGAGCGTCTCGACCTCGGTGACGCTGAGCGAAAGCGGCTGGAGATCGCGCAGCGGGCGCGGCGCCGGACGGCCGATCGGTTTCACGTCGGCGGGCGCGCTAAGGACACCGGCCAGAGCCCGCAGCTTGGCGCCCTCGTCCACCGCCTTCGTCCAGACCGATTGCGGCGTCACCGCCTGCAGGCGCTGCCAGAAGCGCGAGGCGATGGTTTCGGACTCGCCGGCCTTGCGCGGGCGGGTCAGGGTCACCTGCGGCGCGAGCGCCGCCATGACGAAATCATGCGCGGTCTGGCCGACGCGACGCTCGGGCGGTGAGAGGCCGAGCTCGGCGCGCATCGGCCGGTTGATGAAGGAATCGGTCGTGGTCTGCGGCGGCCAGACGGTCTCGTTCAGGCCCCCGAGCACGACATGGTCCGTCTCCAGCAGGCGCGCTTCGAGCAGGCCCCAGATCGCGACGCGCGGATAGCCGGGCGCCGCGCGCTTGACCACGGTCTCCGTCAGCAGCCCGTCGAGGATGGCGACGAAATCCCGCGCCGTGCCGCCCGGCGGCATGACGGGCTCGGCGCCCGCCAATTCGTCGAAGAGCCCGGCCAGAGCCTCGCCATCCGGCCCGACGAAGGCGAGCGCCGTGCCGGCCTCACTCGTGCTGAAGGCGGTGACGGCCAGGCGAGCCGCCGTAACCACTGCGGCCAATGTCGGCGCTTCGGCGGCGAAGGCCTCGCGCAAGGCGGCGCTGGCTGAGCCCAGCGCATGCAGCACCTTGGTGGCCGCCGCCTGATCCTCGGCGGTCAGCCGTTTGCGCGGCCGCGGAACGTGCCCGCTCTCGCGGATCGCCTCCCAGCCGCCGAGCGCGGCTTCCAGACCCGGCATTCCACGGCCGACCGTCTGGCCGCGCCAGGTGCCGATATCGAGCGCAGCGGCGCCCTGTGCCAGCGCATTCCGGCCGAGTCCCAGCCGACAGAGCGGATGAGCGAGCAGCGGCACGAGCGCGACCGGCGCCATCTCGACCAAGACCGCTTCGAGAATCAGACGCAGCAACGAGCCCGCCGGCCAACGCCCGAGCGGCAGGCCGGCGGAATCGTCGACCTCGACGCCCCAGCGCTTGAGCTCGACGGCGACGCGCTCGGCGAGGCCGCGATCCGGCGTCACAAGGGCCGCATGGGCGCCAGGACGTTCCAATGTCTCGCGGAGCGCTATGGCGACGACCAGCGCCTCCTCGCGCTCGTCGGCGGCTTCGACGACGCGCAGGCCCTCGAATCCCTCGGCCGCCATAGCGTCCGAGACGCGCGTGGCGACATCGGACCAGAGTTCGGTGACCGAGGCCGGCAACATCGCCTCGCGCAGCAGAGCGGACCGCGCCCCCCGCGCGCCGTCGGCCTGCGACAACTCGCGTACGTCGTCGCGGACGGCTTCGAGCGTATCCATCAGGTGATGCAGGGCCGCTTGCGGATGGGAGGGAGCGGGCTCCCTCGCGATAGCATCCCAGGCGCGCCCATCCAGCCCGAGATCGATGCCGGGCAGGACCACCGCGCCGTTCGGCAGGCGGGCTATGGCGGCAAGCAGGCGCGCGGTCGCCGGGACAGTACCGGTCGAACCGGCGGCGATGATGGGGCCTGTCACTCCTCCGGCGATGAGCCGGTCGCGTTCGGCCGCCAGCATGCGATTGCGGAAAGCGGCGGGATCGCAGGCGGCGCGCTCGGTCAGAATCTCCGGCCAGGCCTCGCCGAGAATGGCGAGGAAGCCGGCATTGAGTTGCCAGACCCGGTCGAAGCGGGCGGCATCGAGCGAGGCCAGGCGTTCGACCGGGACGCCTTCGGTCTGCATCTGGTCGAGCAGGGCGGCGAGATCGCCGGCGAGCCCATAGGCCTCGGCCAGCGTCGCCGGTACAAGCGCGGGCTCGCCCGGATCGAGCCGGAGATGGTTGCGATTGGCGGTGCGGCCCCAGGCATCGACCAGCCGCGTCAGCAGCATGCGGCGTTCGAGCGGCGCGATCGGGGCGAGGCGTTCTTCGGCCCAGGCGCCGGCGCCGATCAGCGCCGTCTCAACCTCGTCGACATCGCCGAGCGGGACGATGCGCGGCAGCAGCAGCGGCTTGCCGCCGAGCTTTCCGGCGAGGATCGCGGCGAAGGCACGCGCGGCGCGGCGCGTCGGCAGGTAGAGCGTGGCGCGCGCCATCGCGGCGGGATCGGCGGGGTCATGGACCGGGCCGAGCCGACCATCCAGCATCGCCTGCGCCAGCACCTCCAGGAAGGGCGCGCCGGCCGGGATGCTGAACAGGTTGAGCTCAGGCATCGACCGGCTGGTCGGCGGCGAAGGCGGCCTCGGCCGGCGCGATCGCCTCCGGCCGGTCGACATGCAGCCAGCGGCCTTCGAGGACATGGCCGGAGAGTCGCCCACGCGCGATGGCCCGGTCGAAAAGCAGGTTGAACGAGAAGGATGCCGGCGTATCCGCGAAGAACTCAGGCGTCACGATCCCGATCCCGGCATAGACGTAAGGGGCGCTCGCGGCCGGGCCGCGCCGCGTCAGGCGGCCGGCCTCGTCACGGAAGAAATCGCCGGGGCCGTTGAAGCCGACGCTGCTCTCGCGCTCCGCCAGCAGCAACAGCATGTCCATGGTCTCGCCGTCCCAGGCGGCGGCCATCGCGCCGAAATTGGAGATGCCGCGCTCGCTCCAGAGCGAATCCGAATTGACGCTGAAGAACGGCCCGTCGCCGAGCAGCGGCAAGGCTTTCTTGGCGCCGCCGCCAGTTTCGAGCAATTCGCCGCGCTCGTCCGAGATCACGATGCGCGGGCGCGTCCGGTCCGCCAGATGCGCCTCGACCTGCCCGGCGAGGTGATGGACGTTGACGACGGCCTCCTCGACGCCGGCCTCGGCCAACCGATCGAGCGCATGGTCAAGCATCGCCTTGCCGCCGATCTTGACCAGCGGCTTGGGCAGCGTGTCGGTGATCGGGCGCATGCGCTGCCCGAGACCGGCCGCCAGCACGATCGCCCGGCGGATCGGCGGCGAAGCGGTTGTGGTCACGCGAATCTCCCGAAACAGGCGAATGGCCTTCCATAGCGCGTCGTGGTCGGGCTTGTCCCGACCATCCACGTCTTCGCTGGACGAGCGTAATATTCAAGACGTGGATGCTCGCCGCAAGGGCGAGCATGACGGAGTGTCTTCACGGCGTCTCGAACAGCTTCGGCATATGCGCCTGGTACCAGGCCTTCAGCTCTTCGAGGGCGGGGTGATCGAGATTGCGGCGCAGATAGCCCTCGATACGCGGCAGATGCTTCAGGTAGTCCGGCTTGCCGTCGCGCTTGTCGAGCCTCGCGAAGATGCCGGCGATCTTGGTGTTGCGCTGGGCACCGAGGATCGCGTAGGCGCGGGCGAAATCGGCGAGATCGAAATCCGGAGTATCGGCCCGACGCGCGGCGCCATAGGCGGCGAGCAGCCTGAGCTCCAGCGAGGCCGGCACGTCGACGCGCGCATCCTGGCCGAGCGAGGCGAGATCATAGGCGGGGTGGCCGAGCACCGCGTCCTGGAAATCGATCAGGCCGAGCTTGGCGTTGCCCTCGCGGCCTTCCAGCCAGATCAGGTTCGGCGAATGGTAGTCCCGCAAGGTCCAGGTCGCCGGTTGGGCGAGAATCTCGTCGAAGAGCCTGTTCCAGATCCGCGCGAACTCGGCCTGCGTCACGGCCGGCAGCGTCACCCCGGCGATATGCGGCGCATACCATTCCAGGATCAGCTCGGCCTCGATCGCCATGGCCTGGCGGTCGTATTCGGGGATGGCGTGATCGCGCCCCTCGGCCACCGGCAGGATCGCCGGCAAGGTATGGCGATGGAGATCGGCCAGCAGCCTCGCCGCAGCCTCGTAGCGCTCGGCGATCGGCCGGCGCTCGGCGTCGATCACGCCCTCGTTGCCGAGATTCTCGATCACGAGCAGACCGGTGTTCAGGTCCTCGGCGAGGATCTCCGGCGCCGAGTAGCCGAGCGAGCGCAGGCCGCGGTCCATCGCGACGAAGGCCTCGACATTCTCGGCGAGATGGGCGAGCGCGCTATAGGGCTTGCCGAGGCGGATCGGCGGGCCGTCCGGGCGCGGCGGCGAGATCATCAGCACCGCAGTCTCGCCGGTCGGCCGGGTCAGGCGCTCATAGGCGCGCGTCGAGGCGTCGCCGAGCATGAAGTCGCGGCGGGCCTCGCCCCAGCCGGCGGCGTCGACGAGCCGGCGCGACGCCACCGCGATGGCCACGCGCTGCTTCCAGAGCACGCCGCCCGAGAGATCGGCGATGCGGCCGGTCTCGGGATTGTCGGGATCGACGTCGAGCACGATGTCGAGGCGCCGGGCGGCGGGCAGGCGCGAGCCGGCCCGGTCCGGCCATTCGACCAGCAGGATCAGGCGGTCGATATCCTCGACCAGCCCGATATCGTCGAGTTCGTCCGGCGAGCGCACGCGGTAGAGATCGGCATGCAGCACCGTGCCCTGACCGGTCTCGTAGCTCTGGACCAGCGTGAAGGTCGGGCTCGGCGCCTCCAGCGCGGGATCGCGGGCGAGCTCGCGCAGGATGGCGCGGGCCAGCAGCGACTTGCCGGAGCCGAGATGGCCGGAGAGCGCGACGATGTCGCCGGGCTTGAGGATGGCTGCGATATCGGCGGCGAGGCGCAGCGTCGCCGCCTCGTCCGCCAGCAGAAGCCGGTGCGTGCCGGCCTTGCGGGCTTCTTCCGTCATTCGGCGGCATCCGAGAGCGGCACGCCCTGCGCCGGGAAGACGGCCGTCACCCGCGTGCCGCGCCCCGGCGCGGAATCGAGCTCGACATGGCCGCCATGGAGTTCGACGATCGAGCGGACGATGGAGAGGCCAAGACCGACGCCGCGATGGCTGGAGCCGAGCGAATGGCTCTCGAAGCGCTCGAACACCTTTTCCACGACCTCGGCTGGAATACCGCGGCCCTGGTCGGCGACGGTGATGCGGATGTCCCCGCCCGTGCGCGTCGCGTTCACCGTCACGGTCTGGCCGGGTGAGGAGAAGCCGATGGCGTTGGAGAGCAGGTTGAACAGCACCTGCCGCAGGCGCTTGCCGTCGGCCCGCAGCGGGCCGGTGCGGGGGTCGATCTCGACATCGAGGTCGAGCTTGCTGTCGGTCAGCCGGTCCTGCAGCCCGGACGCGGCCTGCGTGATGGCATCGGCGACGTCGACATCCTGGATCTCGAGCGTCAGCGCGCCGTTATCGATGGTGGCGAGGTCGAGGATGTCGTTGATGATGGCCAGCAGCGCGCCCGACGAGCGGACGATATGGGAGGTGTAGTCGCGCTGCTTCTCGTTGAGCGCGCCGACCGTTTCGGTGCCCAGCAGTTGCGCGAAGCCGATGATGTTGGTGAGCGGCGAGCGCAGTTCGTAGGAGACGTGATGGACGAAATCCTCGCGCAGACGCGAGATCGTCTCCAGCGCCTCGTTCTTCTCGGTCAGCGCCCGCTCGACATTCACGCTGGCGGTGACGTCGGCAAAGGAGATCAGCGTCGCGCCGTCCGGCAGGGGAGCGGCGGCCATGTCGAGCACCGTGCCGTCGCGCCGCTCCATGCGGCTGCTGTAATCCTCGCGCGCATCGCGCACGCCGGTGACGACGCTGTGCAACTCGCTCCAGACCTCGTCCTGCGGGAAGAGCGGCCGGCAGAGCCGGATGACCTCGTCGATATGCGGGGCGCTGGCCGCTAGATCGCCGCCATGGATGCGCCAGGACTGGGCGAAGGCCGGGTTGGAGAGCTTGAGCCGCCCGTCCGAGCCGAACACCGCGACGCCCTCGCGCAGCGAATCCAGCGTCTCGCGCTGGGTGCGGGAGAGCGCATTGAAGCGCGACTCCAGCGTGAAGCGCTCGGTGACGTCGTCATAGAGATAGGTGACACCGCCCTGCGGATTGGGGCTGGCGACGACATGGATCGTGCGCCCGTCCGGGAGATACCACCAGTCCTCGCTGGCGCGGGTGGCGGTATAGGCGGCCTGCGCCGCCGCCTTCCAGCTCCGGTAATCGCCGAGTTCCGGCAGGCGCCTTTCGGCGCGCAGCCTGTCGAGGATCTCGCCGTCGCTGGGCTGGCCGTCGAGGAAGCCCGCCTCCAGCGACCAGAGCACCTCGAAGCCGGAATTGCGATAGACCAGCCGCTGGGCGCCGTCGAAGACCGCGACCGCCGTCTTGAGCCGGTCGAGCGTGCCGACATGGGCATCCATCTGGCGCTGGAGATCGGCGCGGATCGCTTCGAGCTCGCTCATGTCGATGGCGAAGCCGGCATAGCCGGTCGCGGTCGGCAGTTCCATGATGTCGAGCGTGCGCCGCTGCCCGGAGACCACGGCCGGCGCCCGCAAGGCGAAGGTCGCGCCTTCGCGCCGCGCCCGCGCGGCCGCATCGCGCTCGGTCCGGTCGAGCAGTTCGAGCCCGCTTTTCACGACCGTCGCCGGATCGGCCGCCTCGACGGCGCGGCCATAGGCGGCGTTGACCCAGGTCAGGCGGCCATCGGCGTTGCGCATCCAGGCCGGATGCGGCAGCCCGGCAAGCAGACTGGAGAGCGCCGCATGGCCCGCCGTCACGCGCTCGAGCTCGCCCCGGAGCGTCATGACCTCGGCCCGCTCGCCCGTCACCTCGCGGAAGCGGATGACCGCGCGCCCGGCGACGGGGCGTCCTTCGACATCGATGAACGGGCCGGCCTTGCTGCGCAACGTGATATTGAACGCCTCACCGCGCTGCTTGAGCGCATCGGTCGCAAGCTCCAGGCGCTTGGCGTCGGCGGGCGGCGCCCAGCTGCCATAGGCGAGGGCCAGCGTCGCGCCTGGCGCGCCGAGGAAGCCGCTATCGCCCTCGAAGACGGGCGCGGCGTCTCGCCCCTTCCAGCTCACGACCACCTGCGGATCGGCCGCAAGCAGGATCGAGAGCCGCTCCTGATGGCTGCGCGCGGCTTCGAGATCGGCCGCGAGCTTGGCCTCGCGCTTCTGCCAGCGCGTCCGCTCGCGCACATAGATCAGCGATGTCGTCGTGGCGAAGACGGTCAGGCCAGCAAGGATCAGCGAGAGCCCGCCGGAGCTCATCGTGTCGAAGGAAACGGGCGCCAGCCATTCGCTGCGGGCCATGGTCGGGACGGTGGCCGAGGCTGCCGCCAGCCCGGGCAGCAATGCGCGCGGATGCCAGCCGCCATCTCGCCCCTGTCGCCTCGCCCGTGCCATTCCGCTTCCGTCGTCTCTCCGGCGGCAGGAGCCGCCTTGTCCATCGGGCCCGTCGGAATCGGCCGGGGGAGCTGGCAGGGCTGCCATCTCCGGAGGGGCCGATCCACGCTCGCCACCACGCCAATCACATCAGAGCTGCGCTCCGGCCCGCGCAACGCGGCGGCCGAATCAGCCCCACTCTAATCATCGCTGGACTCCGTCAGGAAGTGCTTAATGGCCGGTAAATCGTCCGTTTTTCCGGACGGGCGCATCGCCGAGAGAAAGATATCAAGCCCTAGATGCTGCACAGTTGGCGGGCACAATTTGTAGTAGCCGCCACGGTGATTCCCGGAAGGCACAGCCATGAAAAAAGGCCCGGCGGATGCCGGGCCTCGGGGTCGCTGGCGACTGGGCGCCCTGTCAGTAGCGGTAGTGCTCGGGCTTGAACGGGCCGGCCTGCGGCACGCCGATATACTTGGCCTGGGCGTCGTTGAGCTTGGTCAGCTTGGCGCCGACCTTGGCGAGGTGGAGCGCCGCGACCTTCTCGTCGAGATGCTTCGGCAGGGTGTAGACGTTGTTCTGGTAGTTCGCGTGGTGGTTCCAGAGCTCGATCTGGGCGAGCGTCTGATTCGAGAACGAGCAGGACATCACGAAGGACGGATGGCCCGTGGCGTTGCCGAGGTTCACAAGGCGGCCTTCCGAGAGCAGGATGATGCGCTTGCCGTCGGGGAACTCGATCTCGTCGACCTGCGGCTTGACGTTGTCCCACTTGAAGTTCTTCAGGCCGGCGACCTGAATCTCCGAGTCGAAATGGCCGATATTGCAGACGATGGCGCGGTGCTTCATCGCGCGCATGTGGTCGACGGTGATGACGTCGAGATTGCCGGTCGCCGTGCAGAAGATGTCGCCGCGCGGGGCAGCGTCTTCCATGGTCACGACCTCATAGCCTTCCATCGCCGCCTGCAGGGCGCAGATCGGGTCGATCTCGGTGACGAGCACGCGGCAGCCGGCCTGGCGGAGCGAGGCGGCCGAGCCCTTGCCGACGTCGCCATAGCCGGCGACGACCGCGACCTTGCCCGACATCATGACGTCGGTGCCGCGGCGGATGGCGTCGACCAGCGACTCGCGGCAGCCATAGAGGTTGTCGAATTTCGACTTGGTGACGCTGTCGTTGACGTTGATCGCCGGGAACGGCAGGCGGTTCGCCTTGGCCAGCTCGTAGAGGCGGTGCACGCCGGTGGTGGTCTCCTCGGAGACGCCCTTGATCGCGGCGCGGGTCTTGGTGAACCAGCCCGGATTGGCCTTGAGCTGGCGCTTGATCAGCGCGAAGAAGATCGTCTCTTCCTCATTGCCCGGCTTGTCGAGGAACTCGGCCTTGCCGGCCTCGGCCTCGGCGCCGAGGATGATCAGCATGGTCAGGTCGCCGCCGTCGTCGAGGATCATGTTCGGCGTGCCGCCGTCGCCCCAGGTCGCGGTCTTCAGCACGTACTCCCAGTACTCCTCCAGCGTCTCGCCCTTGATGGCGAAGACGGGCGTGCCGGACGCTGCGATCGCGGCGGCGGCATGGTCCTGGGTCGAGAAAATGTTGCAGGACGACCAGCGCACGTCGGCGCCGAGTTCCTTCAGCGTCTCGATCAGCACGGCGGTCTGGATGGTCATGTGCAGGCAGCCGGCGATGCGGGCGCCCTTGAGAGGGGCCTTGCCCTTGTTCTCGGCGCGCACCGCCATCAGGCCCGGCATCTCGTCCTGGGCCATGTTGATTTCCTTGCGGCCGTAATCCGCAAGCGAGATGTCCTTGACGATGTAATCCGACACGGGTGGCTCCAATCGCTCAGCCTGAATGATGGCGCGCTCTCTAGCAGCGCGCGGAGCGAATGGCAATCAAAGATATAAAGATGTCTTTATATCATACTCTCGACTCGCGGGCGTCATCCCGGGCGCAGCGAAGCGAAGACCCGGGATCCATGCCGGAGCGGTTCAGGCATGGATCCCGGATCGGCGCGGCTTCGCCGCTTGTCCGGGATGACGGCGTGTTGGAAAATCTTTCGCGAAAGGAGCGGCTAAAAGCCCTATTCCCCCTCGCCGAACTTGTCGGCGATCAGGGCCGCGAGCGCATCGAGCGCCGGTTTCGCCTCGGCGCCCTTGGCGACGATGGTGATGGTCGAGCCGATGCCGGCCCCCAGCGTCAGCACGCCCATGATCGAGGTGGCGCCGACCGTCTCGCCGCAGCGGCTCACGGTGATGTCGGCCTCGTAGCGGGCGGCGCATTGCACGAATTTCGCGGTGGCGCGGGCGTGCAGACCCTTCTTGTTGACGATCTGGAATTCGCCGTAGAGAGCCCCGGTGGGAATGTCGAGATCGGGGCAGTCGCAGTCTTCGTCCATCCTGCCCCTCTCGCGGCGCGGTTACTTGCCGGCCAGCACGCGGCTGGCGACCGTGATGTATTTGCGACCCGCATCCTGCGCGCTGGTGACGGCTTCGTCGAGGGTCTTCTCCTCGCGCACGCTGGCGAGCTTGATCAGCATCGGCAGGTTGACGCCGGCGACGACGTCGACGCGGCCCGGCTCCATCACCGAGATCGCGAGGTTCGAGGGCGTGCCGCCGAACATGTCGGTGAGGATGATGACGCCGCGGTCGGCCTCGACCTGCTCGACGGCGGCGAGGATGTCGCGGCGTCGGCTTTCCATATCGTCATCGGGGGCGATGGCGATGGTCGCGAGGTTCTTCTGAGGGCCGACGACGTGTTCGAGCGCAGCGCGGAACTCCGTCGCCAGATGCCCATGCGTCACGAGGACCAGTCCGATCATTCAATCCAGCACCGGAGAGCGCCACAAGCGCCCGGACAAGGTCGCGGTTTATGCGGCAGGAGCGCGATATGCGCAAGCCGTCAGCCGCCAAACTTGTCGAATTCGTGGTTATCGCCCCGCCTCTGTGAATAAGTCCAAGGCGTTCAACGCAAGTCTTTCGTCACCGGGGCGCCCCGTCATGCGCAGGCGCGGGAGATCGATACCGGCAAGGCTGTCGACGAGATCCTCCGGCTCGGGCATCCGCGCGGGCTCCTCGACCGCCAGATCGACGATGAGCCGGACCACGACCGCACCCGTATGCGGCTCGGGCGTGAGGCCGAGCCCGCGACGCTCGACAATGCCCTCCAGCGGCGCGACCGGGCGCGCGACCAGTCGCCCGCCCCTCGCCGCGAGCTCCACCCGGTCGTCGGCGACGAGCCGGGCGAAGCGGCCGCCCTGCCCGGCCAGGGCGATCAGCGCGAGCGCGAGCGTCGACTTGCCGCTGCCGGAAGCGCCGCGGATCAGGATTCCGGCTTCGCCGATGGCAATGGTGGTCGCGTGGATGCGGATTCGGTCGCGCACGGGCATCGCAGCCGCCCCGATCTCAGGCCGCATGGGAGTAGGCCGCGGGCAGGCAGACGATGAAGCGGGCGCCGAGACGCTGCGCCTCGCCATCCGGACCGATCGGCCCCAGGCGGTTCTCGGCCCGGATCGAGCCGCGATGGGCCTCGACGATCTGGCGCGAGATCGAGAGGCCGAGGCCGGAATTCTGGCCGAAGCCCTCGTTCGGGCGGTCGGTATAGAAGCGCTCGAAGATGCGTTCCAGCGCATGCGGCTCGATACCCGGCCCTTCGTCCTCGACGGTGACGAGCACGTCGTTGGCGACACGCGAGAGCATGACCTTCACCGGCTTGTCGGCCGGCGAGAAGGAGCGGGCATTGTCGATCAGGTTGACCAGCACCTGGCCGATGCGGGAATCGTGGCCGAGCACGAGGAAGGCGTCGTCGCCAAGGCGCTCGCTGCGCCGGTCGCTGCTCAACTCGATCCTGGCCTGGCCCTCGCGCCGCGTCTCGTTCTGGATCGTCACGACGGCAGCGAGCACCTGCGCCACGTCCACCGGGGCGGAATCGTTGCGCGCGAGCTCGGCATCGAGGCGCGAGGCGTCGGAGATATCCGAAATCAGCCGGTCGAGCCGGCGGACATCGTGCTGGATCACCGCCATCAGGCGGCCGCGGGCATCGTCCGTCCTGGCCCGCGGCAGGGTCTCGACGGCGCTGCGCAACGAGGTCAGCGGGTTCTTCAGTTCATGCGCGACATCGGCCGCGAAGCTCTCGATCGCCTCGATGCGGCTGTAGAGCGCCTTGGTCATGTCGCGCAAAGTGCCGGACAAATGGCCGATCTCGTCATGGCGGCTGCTGAAATCCGGGATCTGCTCGCGCGATTTCACACCGCGCCGCACGCGCTGGGCGGCGTCCGCCAGCTTGCGGATCGGCTCGGCGATGGTGCCGGCCAGCAGGATCGAGAGCACGATCATGACGCCGGCGGCGACCGCGAAGACCTGGAAGATCGCGAAGCGCTCGGCCGCGATCACCGCATCGATGTCGCCGCCCTGCGTCGAGAGCAGCAGCGCGCCCTTGACTGTCCGGAAGCGCTGCACCGGCACGGCGACCGAGACGATGGTCTGGCCGCGGGTATTGACGCGCACGACGCTCGCCGGTGCACCGTTCAGGGCGCGGGCGACCTCCGGATAGGACTTGCCGTTGGCATTCTCGAAATCGTCATAGGTCGGGACATCCGCCTTGCCCAGGCGGTTGCGCAGCATGTTCCAGGTGCGCTCCAGCAGCGGCGGCTCGTCGGGCTCGCCGACGCGCGGCAGATCGAGCCGCAAGACGTCGCCGCGCGAATAGAGGCTGCGCGAATCGAGGGTGAGCATGCCGTCCTTGTCGTAGACCCGTGCGCGGGTCTTGGTCGGCGTCACCAGGCGGCGCAGCAGCGGCGCCACCTTCTCGGGATTGATCGAGAAATCGAGCGGGTCCTCGGCGATGCCGGCGCTCTCGCCGGCCTGAAGCTGGAGCAGCTTGTCGGGATCGATGGTGATCGTGTCGATCTCGACCGTGGCCGAGGAGGCGATCGCACCGGCGATGATCTCGCCCTGCGTCAGAAGGCTCTGGACGCGCGCCTCGATCAGCCCCTCGCGGAACTGGTTGAGGTAGAGGAAGCCGATCAGCAGCGCGACGAGCCCGCCGAGATTGAGGACGAGGATGCGCCGGGTCAGGCTGGAGGCGGCGCGCAGCGAAATCGCGCGCGCCATGCGCTTCCAGCCGATGCCGATGCGGCGGCGCAGCACCACCCGCCAGCCGGCGGGCGGCGCGGGCGTTCTGGCCTCGTTATCGATGGTTGCCATGGCTGCGGCTTACTTCCGCTGGGGAGGGTGGTGGCGGCGAATCCGGCGCGCCTCCGCCCTCCTTGCCTCAGGTTTCCTTGAAGCGATAGCCCACGCCGTAGAGCGTCTCGATCATGTCGAAATCGGCATCGACCTGATTGAACTTCTTGCGCAGACGCTTGATGTGGCTGTCGATGGTGCGGTCGTCGACATAGACCTCGTCGTCATAGGCGGCGTCCATCAGGGCGTTGCGGCTCTTCACCACGCCCGGACGCTGCGCCAGCGACTGCAGGATCAGGAACTCGGTGACGGTGAGCGTCACCGGCTCGCCCTTCCAGGTGCAGGTATGACGCTCCGGATCCATGCGCAGCAGGCCGCGCTCCAGCGCCTTGGCATCCTCGGTGCGGGCGACCGCGGTCGCATCCTTGGCGCCGGCACGGCGCAGGATCGCCTTGACGCGCTCGACCAGCAGGCGCTGCGAGAACGGCTTCCGGATGAAGTCGTCGGCGCCCATCTTCAGGCCGAAGAGCTCGTCGATCTCCTCGTCCTTCGAGGTGAGGAAGATCACGGGCAAATCCGATTTCTGGCGCAGGCGGCGCAGCAGCTCCATGCCGTCCATGCGCGGCATCTTGATGTCGAAGATCGCGAGGTCGGGCGGATTCTGCTTCAGGCCGTCGAGGGCCGAGGCACCGTCCGTATAGGTCATGATGCGATAGCCCTCGGCCTCGAGGGCGATCGAAACCGATGTCAGGATGTTGCGGTCGTCGTCGACCAGCGCAATCGTTGGCATAAGGCTTTCGTCTCTTGTTCTCGTTGCAATACAGGGTTCCCCTCCCGCGGGAGAGGGGCCAAAGCATGGCGGCAATCTAGCCGGGGCGTGGCGATTTGCCTATGACCCCGTAGCACAAGCCGGAAATCAGGGTGAGGTTCCATGGCGAAGGCCACCAAGGACGTGATCCAGCCGATGGACGAGGCGGTCCGCGCGGAAGCGAAGGCCCTGCTGCGCGAGGCGCGCTCCGCCGCGCTCGCCACCCTCGGCCCCGACGGCCACCCCTCGGCGAGCCTGGTCGGCCTCGCCACCGACATTGACGGCACGCCGATCATCCTGATCTCGGCGCTCGCCGCCCATACCGCGAACATCGCGGGCGATCCGCGCGCCTCGCTCCTGATCTCGCCCGGCGGCAAGGGTGATCCGCTCGCCCATGCGCGGATCACCCTGAAGGTCCGCGCCCGCCGGATCGAGCGCGAGAGCGAGGACGGCATCCGCATCCGCCGGCGCTATCTCGCGCGCCAGCCGAAATCGGCGCTCTATGCCGATTTCCCGGACTTCTCCTTCTTCGCCCTCGATATCGAAGGCGCGAGCCTCAATGGGGGCTTCGCCCGCGCCTTCGCGCCGACGTCGGACGACCTGTTGAGCGACCCCGTCCATGCCGCCGCGCTCGCCGAGGTGGAAGCCGGCGCCGTCGCGCATATGAACGAGGACCATGCCGACGCGATCGGCCTCTATGCAACGCAGCTGCTCGGAGCGAAGCCGGGCGACTGGCGCGTCGTCGGGCTCGACCCGGACGGGCTCGACATGGCGCTCGGCAGCGTGGCGCTGCGCCTGCCCTTCACCGCCTCGGTCGACGGCCCCGGCGGCCTCCGACGCGCCCTGGCGGAGCTTGCCAGCAAGGCTCGCGCGCAAGCGGCGTGACAACCCCGCAACCGTTTGAGAACAGAGCCGTGAACCGGGCGCGCGGCCATTTACCACAGGATGAAATTCAATCGATTTAGGAGTCTGAGCCGGTACGTCCGGGCTTTTCAATGACTTGAGCGAAGGGTCGCATCGCCTTAAAGACCTTCGTGGCCTCCAGAGGCTGCCGGGGACGATCGGCCCCTGCAGCCTTCAGGCCTCGCCTTCGACGCTAGGGCCCTGCCACCGGCCCCGGCGCATTCGTGAAGACAACGGGCCGCCGACAGCATGGCCGGCCTCCGGAGGAATTCAGTGGACAATATCGGTCAGTTCAATGCCGCCCAAGGCGCCGAGGGCTTCGGCTTCCGCAAGCTGAAGGCCGTGCACTGGAACCTGGAAGCGCCGCAGCTCTATGAACAGTCGCTGGACCGGGGCGAGTCCCGGCTCGCGCGGGGCGGCGCGCTCTGCGCCGATACCGGCACCCATACCGGCCGCTCGCCCAAGGACAAGTTCACGGTGCGCGATGCGCTGACCGAGAACACCGTCTGGTGGGAGAACAACCAGGCGATGAGCCCCGAGCATTTCGAGACCCTGCTCGGCGATTTCCTGGCTCATGCCGAGGGCAAGGAACTGTTCGCGCAGGACCTCTATGGCGGCGCCGACCCCGTCCATCGCGTCAGGGCCCGCGTCTTCACCGAAATGGCCTGGCACTCGCTCTTCATCCGCAACCTGCTGATCCGCCCGCCCCGCGACGAGATCAACGCCTATGTGCCGGAGATGACGATCGTCGACCTGCCGAGCTTCAAGGCCGATCCGAAGCGCCATGGCTGCCGCAGCGAGACC
The DNA here is from genome assembly GCF_011764485.1 of Bosea sp. ANAM02. Taxonomy (NCBI): domain Bacteria; kingdom Pseudomonadati; phylum Pseudomonadota; class Alphaproteobacteria; order Hyphomicrobiales; family Alloboseaceae; genus Allobosea; species Allobosea sp. ANAM02. Next base: position 4,846,304 of record NZ_AP022848.1, read on the forward strand.
GTCGTCGCCATCGACTTCACCCGCAAGATCGTGCTGATCGGCGGCTCGGCCTATGCCGGCGAGATGAAGAAATCGGTCTTCACCTATCTGAACTACGTCCTGCCGACCAAGGGCGTGGTGCCGATGCACTGCTCGGCCAATGTCGGCTCCAAGGACGATTCCGCGATCTTCTTCGGGCTGTCGGGCACCGGCAAGACCACGCTCTCGGCCGATCCCGAGCGCACGCTGATCGGCGACGACGAGCATGGCTGGTCGAAGGACGGCATCTTCAATTTCGAGGGCGGCTGCTACGCCAAGACGATCCGCCTCTCGGCCGAGGCCGAGCCGATGATCCACGCGGCCTCGCTGCGCTTCGGCACGGTGCTCGAGAATATCGTCATGGACCCGATCACCCGCGAGGTCGATTTCGACGATCAGACCAAGACCGAGAACACCCGCTCGGCCTATCCGCTCGACTTCATCCCGAACGCCTCGCGCACCGGCCGCGCCGGCATCCCGAAGAACATCGTGATGCTGACCGCCGACGCCTTCGGCGTGATGCCACCGATCGCCAAGCTGACCCCGGCCGAGGCGATGTACCACTTCCTGTCCGGCTACACCGCCAAGGTCGCCGGCACGGAGCGTGGCCTCACCGGGGTCGAGCCCGAGTTCTCGACCTGCTTCGGCTCGCCCTTCCTGCCGCGGCATCCGTCGGAATACGCCAATCTTCTGCGCGACTTCATCGCCAAGCACCATGTCGACTGCTGGCTGGTGAACACCGGCTGGACCGGCGGGAAATACGGCACCGGCCGGCGCATGCCGATCCGCGTCACCCGCCGCCTGCTCTCCTCGGCGCTCGACGGCTCGCTCAACCGCGCCGATTTCCGCCGGGAGCCCTATTTCGGCTTCGCGGTGCCGACCTCTGTGCCCGGCGTCGAGCCGCATATCCTCTATCCCGTGAAGACCTGGCAGGATAAGGCCGCCTTCGCCGAGACGGCCAAGAACCTCACGGAGATGTTCGCCAAGAACTTCGCCAAGTTCGAGGATCATGTCGACGATGCGGTGAAGGCGGCGGCGCCGACGAGTTCGCTCGCGGCCTGAGGCCAAGCCTTCCCGATTGTGCTACGAGAGGCGGCCATGAGCCGCCTCTTTTTCGTTGTGCTGAAACTTCTCCTCACTCTCGTCCTTCTCGGTGTCACGCTCTGGGGCGCAGGCTTTCTGCTGTTCCGACTGCCGGGGACGACAGGGATCGTCGCCGCAATCGGCTTCGGCATCGCGGCGCTCGCCGGGCTCGTCGGCATCTGGACCAGCGATGCGCGCCTGCCGCTCGGTTTTGCCATGGTCTTTGCCGGCCTGCTCGGCTGGTGGAACAGCTTCCAGCCCTCGCATGACCGCGACTGGATCCCGGAGCTGGCACGGCTGCCGAGCATCGTACGCCAGGGCGATGCGATCACCGTCTCCAACCTGCGCGATTTCCGGTGGCGCACGGAAGAGGATTACGACCAGCGCTGGGAGACACGGCGCTACAATCTTGCGGCGGTTACCGGCGCCGACGCGTTCCTGACCTATTGGTCGGGCGAGGCGATCGCGCATCTGATGATCAGCTTCACGTTTTCCGACTCGGTCCCGCTCACCATCTCGATCGAGGTCCGGCGCGAGAAGGGCGAGGAATGGTCGGCTCTGGCCGGCTTCTTCCGCAGCTACGAGATGGCCTATGTCGCGGCCGACGAGCGCGACATCGTCGGCCTGCGCACCCACGCCCGGCGCGAGGACGCCCGGCTCTTCCGCCTCAGCGCCTCGGGCTCCCAGGCGCGCGACCTGCTCCTCGCCTATGTCGCCGATATCAACGACCTCGCCGCCAAACCGCGCTGGTACAACACGCTGACGACCAATTGCACGACGGTGGTCTACCACCTCGTCGCCAGCGTCTCGCCGGGCTGGAAATTCTCGCTGCCGCTCGATCCGCGCGTGCTGCTCTCGGGCTATCTGCCGGGCTATCTCCAGCAGATCGGCGCGATCCGGCAGGATATCCCGCTGGACGAGCTGGTCCGGGCCGCGCGCATCGGCGACCACGCGCGCACGCTCTCGCTCGACGATCCGCATTTCTCCGAGAAGATCCGCGAGGGCGTGCCGACCGGACGGCCGTAAGACGGCTGAAGGGTGTCATTCCGCACGCGCTGCAGCATGCAAATGCTGCAGCGCAGATGCGGGATCGTCCGACGGAAGAGGCGCCCCTTTTCTGCACCCGGTCGCGTGTCTGCGCAGCGGCACTGCGCGCCGCAGCGCGCATGGGAAGACAGCTATCGGAAGAACAGCAGCGTCTGCACCATGAAGAGCGGAATCAGGATCGCGCCCGACCAGAGGATGTAGCCGAAGAAGCTCGGCATCTTCACCTTCCGATCCTTGGCGATGGCGTAGACCATGAAGTTCGGGGCGTTGCCGATATAGCTGTTCGCGCCCATGAAGACCGCGCCGGCCGAAATCGCCGCCAGTGTCAGCGCCCCCGTCGTCATCAGCGCCTTGGGATCGCCGCCCGCCAGCTCGAAGAAGACGAGATAGGTCGGCGCGTTGTCGAGGAAGGACGAGAGCAGGCCGGTGAGCCAGAAATAGGCGACCGTGTTGGCGCTGCCGTCGGCATTGCTGACCAGCGCGACCAGCGACGCGAAGGCGCCGTCCTTCCCGGCCTGCAACATCGCCAGCACCGGGATGATGCAGATGAAGATGCCGGCGAAGAGCTTGGCGACCTCGACGATCGGCCCCCAGGTGAACTCGTTGCCGGCGCGCACCGGGCCGGGCGTGAGCTTCAGCGACAGGCCTGCAAGCGCAAGCAGGACGAGGTCGCGCAGCAGGTTCTGCCCCTCGACGGGAACGCCGTGGATGGTGAAGGCGACGCCCGGCTTCCAGTTCGCCGACATCAGGATCGCGGCGATGACGCCGGCCAGAAGCAGGATATTGACCTTGCCCCAGAGCTTGATGGCGCGGTCCGGCGTCGGGTCCTTGAGCCTGGGATAACCCTCCTCCTTACGGAAGAACCAATTGTCGAGCGCGTAGAACAGGCCGAGCAGCACGACGACGGCGAAGGCCGTCTCGGGCAGGAGATGCGTGGTGGTCCAGAAGAAATCGACGCCGCGCAGGAAGCCGAGGAAGAGCGGCGGGTCGCCGAGCGGCGTCAGCGATCCCCCGATATTCGAGACCAGGAAGATGAAGAAGACGACGACATGGACGTTGAAGCGCCGGTCGTCATTGGCGCGCAGAACCGGCCGGATCATGATGATCGAGGCGCCGGTCGTGCCGACGAAGCTCGCCAGCCCCGTGCCGATGGCCAGCAGCACCGTGTTGGTCGCCGGCGTGCCGTGCAGGTTGCCCGAGATCAGGATGCCGCCCGCGATGGTGAAGAGCGCGAAGAGCAGGATGATGAACGGGATATAGTCGAGCAGCGCGGTATGCAGCAGCGCGCCGAGCGCCGGATCGGCGCCGCGCAGCAGGACGAGCGGCACCAGCGTCAACAGGGCCCAGAACGCGGCGAACTTGCCGTAATGGCGTTCCCAGAGATGCGGGAACAGCACGGGGCCGAGCGCGATCGAGAGCAGCATGCCGGCGAAAGGCAGCGCCCAGCCGACACCCATGCCGGCCCCGCCGATATCGCCCGCAGCCCAGGCGGAACCCGGCATCGCGACCAGCGCGAGCGATGCCATCACGATCAGCCTGCCTGCATGGCCTGCCATGACGCGACCTACCCTACGGCTTGGGCGGCGTGCCGATGACCGGCGGCGCGTTGAGGTCGAACCCGCCCGGCAGGCCCGTGCCGCCGAGCCCCGGGATCTGGATCGAGTCGAACTGCTTGTCGATCGCCTTCTGGTCGAGCTGCACGGCCGAGGCCTTGTAGTGCATCACCATCTGCGGGAACAGCACGACGAGCGCGACCATGATGCACTGGATCACCACGAAGGGCACGGCACCCCAGTAGATCTGGCCCGTGGTGATCGGCTCCATCATCCGGCCGGTGACGCGGTCCTTGTAGGGGTTCTTCGGCGCGACCGAGCGCAGGAAGAACAGCGCGAAGCCGAAGGGCGGATGCATGAAGGAGGTCTGCATGTTCACGCCGAGGATGATGCCGAACCAGATCAGGTCGATGCCCAGCTTCTCCGCGGCAGGCCCGAGCAGCGGTACGACGATGAAGGCCAGCTCGAAGAAGTCGAGGAAGAAGGCGAGCAGGAACACCATGATGTTGACGACGATCAGGAAGCCCGTCGCACCGCCCGGCAGCCCGATCAGCAGATGCTCGACCCAGAGATGGCCGTTGACGCCGTAGAAGGTCAGCGAGAACACGCGCGCACCGACCAGGATGAAGAGCACGAAGGCCGAGAGCTTGGCCGTCGACTCGACGGCCTGCCGCAGGAGCTCGAAATTCAGCCGCCTCTTGCTGATCGCAAGAAGGATCGCACCGGTCGCGCCCATCGCACCGCCTTCCGTCGGCGTGGCGACGCCGATGAAGATCGTGCCCAGGACGAGGAAGATCAGCGCCAGCGGGGGCACCATCACGAAGATCACCTGCTCGGTCATGCGCGAGAGCAGGTTGAGCCTCAGGAGCTTGTTGATCAGCGCGATCACGAAGGCGATCGCCACCATCAACGACATGGTCAGCACCACGAAATCGGCGCCGGCCTTCACCGTCGTGAAGAGCTTCATGTAGGCATAGGCGAGCGCCAGCGAGATCACCGTGACGACGAGCAGCGAGAAGCGCCGCGTCTTGCCGTCGGCATCCCCCAGGGTCTGCGCTTCCGGCGGCAGGCCGGGCGCGCGATTGGGATAGACCATGGTGACGAGGAAGACGTAGCCCGCATACATCGACGACAGGACGAGGCCGGGGATGAAGGCACCCTCGTACATGTCGCCGACCGAACGGCCGAGCTGGTCGGCGAGCACGATCAGGACGAGCGAGGGCGGAATGATCTGAGCGAGCGTGCCCGAGGCCGCGATGACACCGGTTGCAAGGCGCCGGTCATAGCCGTAGCGCAGCATGATCGGCAGCGAGATCAGGCCCATCGAGATCACCGAGGCCGCGACGACGCCGGTGGTCGCGGCGAGCAGCGCGCCGACGAAGACCACCGCATAGGCCAGGCCGCCGCGAACCGGCCCGAAGAGCTGGCCGATGGTGTCGAGCAGGTCCTCCGCCATTCCGGAGCGTTCGAGGATCAGGCCCATGAAGGTGAAGAACGGCACGGCCAGCAGCACGTCGTTGTTCATCGTGCCGTAGATGCGCTCCGGCAGGGCCTGCAGGAAGTTCTCCTGGAACAGGCCGAGCTCGATGCCGATCAGCGCGAAGAGCAGGCCGTTGGCGGCGAGCGCGAAGGCGACGGGGTAACCGAGCAGCAGGAAGACGACGAGGGCGGCGAACATCACCGGCGCCATGTTGACGCGCAGGAAATCACCGATACCGCCGCCCGCCGCGAAGGCGTCGCCGGTATGGAGGCCGAAGAAGGCGAGGATCGTGAGCGCGAGCAGCAGGCCGGCGACGCGCGGAAAGCGATGAGCGTGCATGGGAGGGTTCCGGACTTCTTGCGGGCCGCTCACGAAGCGAGGCCCTGTTCCTTGGCTTGATGGAGCAGGCGCTGGGCTTCCGCCTCGGCAGCCGCGGCATGGCCGGCCGCCGCCTCGTGATCCTCAAGATCGCCGCGCATGATCGCGATCTGCTTGATGATCTCGGAGATGCCCTGGAAGGCCAGCATCAGGAAGCCGATCACGACAAGGCCCTTCGCCGGCCATTGCGGCAGGCCGCCGGCCGAGAGCGACTGCTCGTCGATGGCATAGGAGCGCATGAAGAACGGCCAGGAATGGTAGACGATCAGCAGGCAGAACGGCATCAGGAAGAGAATGTGGCCGAGCAGCTCGATCCAGTGCCGGACCTTCCTCGGCAGCATGCTGTTCACGATGTCGATGCGGATGTGCTCCTTCACCTGCATCGTCCAGGAGGCGCACATAAGGAAGACCGCCCCGAACAGCATCCATTGCAGCTCGAGCCAGGCGTTCGACGAAACGTTGAAGACCTTGCGGATGATGGCGTTGATCGCCGCCACGAGCACCGCGACGAGGATGAGCCAGGCGATCTTCTTGCCGATCTGGCCGTTAACCGCGTCGATGACGCGGCTGATGGCGAGGAGACCCTTCACATTCCCGCTCCCGTGAAGACGCAATTCTGCGCCGTTTCCGCCCCTTAGTCGGCAGGATCGGTATAGGAGGGATGCGCGGCACGCAAGACTGTGCGGGCCTTATCCATTGGACCAAAGGCGAAGGCGGCGCATTTGCCTCTTTTTGCGGCAACAGGTTGCGGCGCGGCCGGAATCCGAATTCGCCGGCACCGCGAAGAAACGTTATGGTCGCGTTCATCTTCGGAGAACATCATTCTCCAGCCCGCTTTCCATGCTCGATTCGAGGCGCCGATGTGCCGCTTCCTCGCCTATTCCGGCGTTCCCGTCTTCCTCGAGGATTTCGTCGCCTCGCCCTGCCATTCGCTGATCCACCAGTCGCTCCATGCCGAGGAGGCCAAGACCGGCACGAATGGCGATGGCTTCGGCGTCGGCTGGTATGGCGAGCGGCCCGAGCCCGGCCAGTATCGCGAGGTGCGCCCCGCCTGGTCCGACGAGAACCTGCTCTCGATCGCGCGGCAGGTGCGCTCGCATCTGTTCTTCGCCCATGTCCGCGCCGCGACCGGCACCGCGACGACGCGCGCGAACTGCCACCCCTTCGTCCATGGCCGCTATCTCTTCATGCATAACGGCCAGATCGGCGGCTACGGCACGATCCGCCGGCGGCTGGAGGCGCTGATCCCGGATTCGCTCTACGGCGCCCGCGCCGGCACGACCGACTCCGAAGCCCTGTTCCTGCTCGCGCTCTCCCATCTGGCGGAAGGCATGGCGCCGGGCGACGCGCTGGCCACCGCCCTGTCGGATACGCTCGCGCTGATGGAGCAGGCCGGCGTGCGCGAGCCGCTGCGCTGTGCCGCCGCGCTGGCCGATGGCGATGGCATCCATGCGATCCGCTGGTCCTCCGACACCAAGCCACCGAGCCTCTATGTCTGCGAGCGGCCCGACAGCGTCGTCGTCGCCTCCGAGCCGGTCGATGCCCAGCGCGAATGCTGGCAGGCCCTGCCCTGCAACACGCTGGTCACGGTGCAGGGCGGCGCGGTGACCTTCTCGCCCTTCGAGATCGCGCTGAAGCAGGCGGCTTAAGGCGACCCCGACCCGCTCGCTTCAAGTTCCGGCCCGACAGGACGGCCATGCGCCGTGCGCCCTGACACGCCCCCGGTTGCCTTCCTACGTCGAAGGCCTAGCCTTGCCGTCCGACGAGGCTGTCTCCGCGAAAGGCACGGGCGATGAAGAAGGGTTCCGATCTCCTGGTCGAGGCGCTCGAGAACGAGGGCGTCGATCGCGTCTTCGGCGTTCCCGGCGAGGAAAATCTCGACGTCGTCGAATCCCTGCGCCGGTCGAAGATCGAGCTTGTCCTGACCAGGCACGAGCAGGCCGCCGCCTTCATGGCCGCGACGCATGGGCGCCTCACCGGCCGCCCCGGCGTCTGCATCGCGACCCTCGGACCCGGCGCGCTTAACTTCTCGACCGGGGCGGCCTATGCCCATCTCGGCGCGATGCCGATGATCCTGATCACCGGGCAGAAGGCGATCATGACCGCCAAGCAGGCGCGTTTCCAGATCGTCGACGTCGTCGCCTCGATGCGCCCGCTGACCAAGATGACACGCCAGATCGTCAGCCCCGGCAGCATCCCCTCCGTGGTGCGCGATGCCTTCCGCGTGGCGATGGAGGAGCGGCCGGGTCCGGTCCATCTCGAACTGCCCGAGGATATCGCGGCCGAGGAGGTCGAGGATATCCCGATGATTCCGGTTCATGCGCTCGACCGGCCGGTCGCGCCGGCTGCCCCGCTCGACCGCGCCGCCGCGATGATCCTCGCCGCCAGGCGCCCGCTGGTGATGATCGGCGCCGCCGGCAACCGGCCGCATCTCGTCGAGCCGCTTTCGACGGCGGTGCGCCGCATCGGCCTGCCCTTCTTCAACACGCAGATGGGCAAAGGCGCCGTCACCGGCGGCTCCAACCTCTATCTTGGCACCGCAGCGCTCTCCGAGGGCGACTATGTCCATGAGGCCGTCGCCGCCGCCGATCTCATCATCGCGGTCGGCCACGACACGATCGAGAAGCCGCCCTTCCTGATGCGCCAAGCCGGCGGACCGAAGGTGATCCATCTCGGCTTCCAGTCCGCCAATGTCGAGCAGGTCTACCATCCCGATGCCGAGGTGATCGGCGATATCGGCGTCACCATGACGGGGCTCGCCGACCGGCTGGAAGGCAAGCTGCCCGAGCAGAAGCAGACGCTTGAACTGCGCCAGAAGATCCTCGCGAAGATCAATGCCCGCGCCGAGGAGGACCGCTTCCCGGTGACGCCGCAGCGTCTCGTCCACGACGTGCGCGCGGTGATGCCGGAGGACGGCATGGTCTGCCTCGACAACGGCATGTACAAGATCTGGTTCGCGCGGAACTACCGCACCCATGTCGCCAACACGCTCCTGCTCGACAATGCGCTGGCGACGATGGGCGCAGGCCTTCCCTCGGCGATGATGGCGGCGATGCTGCATCCCGAGCGGCGCGTCATGGCCGTCTGCGGCGATGGCGGCTTCATGATGAACTCGCAGGAGATGGAAACGGCGGTCCGGCTCGGGCTCAACCTCGTCGTGCTCGTCCTCAATGACGGCGCCTATGGCATGATCCGCTGGAAGCAGGCCGTCGACCAGTTCCCGGATTACGGCATGACCTTCGGCAATCCCGATTTCGTGCGCTATGCCGAGGCCTATGGCGCCAAGGGCTCGCGCGTCACCTCGGCCGAAGCGCTGGTGCCGACGCTGGAGGCCGCGTTCAAGGGCGGCGGCGTCCATCTCGTCGACTGCCCGATCGACTATTCCGAGAACACCCGCGTCCTCGTCGAGGAACTCAGGAACAAGGTGCCGGACGTGGATCTGGCTTAACGGCCGCCATCACCGAAGCCCTCATCCTGAGGAGCAAGCGCAGCTTGCGTCTCGAAGGATGCTCCAGATAGTTCCAGAGCCTCCTAAAGCATCCTTCGAGACGCCATTCCCAAGGGAATGGCTCCTCAGGATGAGGGTTCGGAAGCGTCGATGTCCAAAGGAGACAAGATCATGCTCCAGGTTGTTCAGGCCTTTGACCGCGCCCCGATCACCGAGATCGAAACCGATGACGAGGCCGCGCTCGAACGCAAGCTCCAGGCGGCGCAGGCGGTCTTCAAGGATCGCGACAACTGGCTGAAGCCGCATCAGCGGATCGCGATCCTGCGCAGGCTCGCCGGCCTGCTCGAAGCCAGGCGCGACCATTTCGCCATGCAGATCGCGCGCGAGGGCGGCAAGCCGCTGCCGGACGCGATGGTCGAAGCCAACCGGGCGGTCGACGGCGTCTACAATGCGGCCGAGGAACTCCGGAACTTCGCCGGGCGCGAGATCCCGATGGGGCTCTCGGCGGCGGCCGCCGATCGCTGGGCCTTCACCACCAAGGAGCCGATCGGCATCATCGCGGCGATTTCGGCCTTCAACCACCCGCTCAACCTGATCGTGCATCAGGTCGCGCCGGCGATCGCGGTCGGCTGCCCGGTCATCGTCAAGCCGGCCGGCACGACGCCGCTCTCCTGCATCGACTTCGTCAAGCTGGTGCATGACGCCGGATTGCCGGAAGCCTGGTGCCAGACATTCGTGCCCTTGGAGACCGCGCTGGCGGAGAAGTTCGCCACCGATCCGCGCATCGCCTTCCTGAGCTTCATCGGCTCTGCCAAGGTCGGCTGGCACCTGCATTCCAAGCTCGCCCATGGCGCCCGCTCGGCGCTGGAACATGGCGGCGTCGCGCCGGCGATCGTCGACAGGAGCGCCGATCTCGACGGAATCATCGAGCCGATCGTGAAGGGCGGCTACTACCATGCCGGACAGGTCTGCGTGTCGACGCAGCGGATCTATGTCCATGACGCGATCATCAATGACTTTACCGAGCGGCTCGTGGCGCGGGTCCGAAAGCTGCGCACCGGCGACCCGACGTTGAAGGACACCGAAGTCGGCCCGCTGATCATCCCGAAAGAGGCCGACCGCGTCGCCTCCTGGATCGACGAAGCGGTGAAGGGCGGCGCGCGGCTCGCCACCGGCGGCGGGCGCCTGTCCGAGACGACGCTTGAGCCGACCGTGCTGATCGACCCCGATCCGGAAGCGCGCATCTCCAGAGAGGAGGTCTTCGGCCCGGTCGTCGCGATCTACCGCTACAGCAAGCTCGACGATGCGATCGCGCGGGCGAATTCGCTGCCCGTCGCCTTCCAGGCCAGCATCTTCGCGCAGGATATCGACATCGCCTTGCGCGCCGCGAACCGGCTCGACGCCTCCGCCGTGATGGTCAACGATCCCACGACCTTCCGCACCGACTGGATGCCCTTCGCCGGACGGCGCGTCTCCGGCTACGGCACCGGCGGCATTCCCTACACGATGCGCGACATGACCCAGGAGAAGATGATCCTGCTCAAGCGGCGCTGACGGGTGTCCACGCCCTCCGTCATGGTCGGGCTCATCCCGATCATCCACGTCTTCTTGCATGCGACGGGAAGCGCAAGACGTGGAAGCTCACCACGCGGGCGAGCACGATGAGAATGCGTGGGTGAACCATGTTTTCGACAAGTATCCGATCGCAAATCGATAGTTTACGATCATTCTAAACTATCAGGAATTGGTTGACCCTTGCGCTCCGGCTGCCTAGGCACGGGCTGCCTGCGCCGCGAATGACTGATCGCGACGCGCAATCGAGCCGGGTTCGTCGTGATCGTACCGTTTCTCATCATGCTCCGCGAGGGCATCGAGGCCGCGCTGATCGTCGGCATCGTCGCGAGCTATCTGGTCAGGAGCGGGCGGCGCGAATGGCTGCCGGCGCTCTGGATCGGCGTCGGCCTTGCCTGTGCGGTCAGCCTCGCGGCCGGCGCTGCGCTCGACATCGTCGTGGGCGAACTGCCCCAGCGCGGGCAGGAACTGTTCGAGGCCGTGATCGGCCTGATCGCGGCGGCGATGCTGACCTCGATGGTGTTCTGGATGCGCAAGGCCGCGCGCTCGATCAAGGGCGAATTGCAGGCCGGCGTCGACGCCGCACTGTCCGGGGCGCATCAGGGGCTGGCGCTGGTCGGGCTCGCCTTCCTGGCCGTGGTCCGCGAGGGGTTGGAATCGGTCTTCTTCCTGCTCGCCATCTTCCAGCAGAACAGCGGCTGGGCACCGGCCATCGGCGCGGGTCTCGGCATCGGACTGGCGGCCGTCATCGGCTATGCCATCTATGCGCTCGGCGTGAAGCTCAACCTGCGCAGCTTCTTCCGCTGGACCGGCATCCTGATCCTGTTCGTCGCGGCCGGGCTCGTGGCGAACGCCGTGCGCTCGCTGCACGAAGCCGGGCTCTGGAACCATCTCCAGCAGGGCGTCTACGATCTCGGCACGGTGCTGCCGGCCGACAGCGCGCTCGGCGCGGTCCTCTCCGGCTTCTTCGGCTATCAGGAGCGGGCGGCGCTCGGCGAGGTCCTCGCCTATCTCGCCTTCCTCATCCCGATGCTGGCGCTGTTTCTCCTGGGTGGCAGGGAGACGCAGACATCGCCTGCGCCGCAGGCCAGGGTGCAGCGCTCGCCGCGCCTGAAGCTTGCCGGTATGACCGCGCTGCTGCTGGCCTGCGGCGGCGTCACGGCCTTCATCTATGCCGCCGGCAGCGGTGGCCGACGCGGGGCGGCGGCCGGGACGAGCGATATCGCCATCGCGATCACCGACCGGACCTGCCAGCCGGCGACGCTGACCGTTCCCGCCGGCAGGTTGAGCTTCGTCGTGAGCAATCGCGGCGAACGCGTGCTGGAATGGGAAATTCTCGACGGCGTCATGGTGCTGGAGGAGCGCGAGAACATCGCGCCGGGCCAGTCGCGCCGGCTGACGACGCAGCTTCATCCCGGCGAATACGCCATCACCTGCGGCCTGCTCAGCGCGCCGCGCGGCCGCCTGATCGTGCAGGCCTCGACGGCGCAGCCACGCCCGGCCCTGACGCTGATGGACATGGTCGGCCCTGCCGCCGAATACCGCGCGGTCCTCAGCGAGCGCTCGGCCGCACTCGGGGCGGCGCTCGACAGGCTCGAACAGGCGGAAGGCACGGGCGACCTGCAGGCGGCGGGCAAAGCCCGCCGCGAGGCCGCTTCGCTGCTATCCGGACTGCACCCGGCCACGGCGGACGACGGCGAGCTCGAAGGGCTCTACGGCACGTTGCAGGCGGCGCTCTCCGGCGCAGCGGTCGCGATCAAGCCGGCGGCCGAGACTTTCCGCGCCGCGCTCGCCCAGCGCACCGTCCTACCCGACACGATGCTGGCGGGCGCGATCAACCTTCTCTCGTCGCCGGATGGCGAGGCCGCCTCGCCCGAGGACGCCATTGCCGCGAGCGATATCGCGAAGCTGCTGCTGCCACTGACGGTGCGCGTCGATCCGGCACTGGCGGCACGTGTGCGGGCCGATCTCGTGGCCCTGCCCGACGACGCCAAGCCGGGTGGCGCGCGGCAGGCGCTGGCCGAAGACCTCGCGGCCATGCGCAAGGCGCTCGCTTTGCCCGAAGCGGAGCGCAAGTCATGACCAGACCGGACAAGCCCTTCATACCCTCGCGGCGCTCGCTCCTGACCGGCGGCGCGGCAGCTCTCGGCAGCGCCTCGCTGGCTCAGGCCTCGGGCGAACCGGTGCAGAATCCGGCGGCGGCGCCCGAAAGCGAGACCACCGCCCAGCGCCAGCCCTTCCACGGCCTCCATCAATCCGGCATCGTCACGCCGCGCCCGGCTACCGGAATGGTCGCTGCCTTCGACGTCACCGCGACCTCGCTGGACGAACTGGAACGGCTCTTCCGGCTGCTCAGCGAGCGCATCGCCTTCCTGATGCAGGGCGGGCCGGCGCCGACCGCCGACCCCGGCTTTCCGCCGCCCGACAGCGGCATCCTCGGCCCGGTCATCGCGCCCGACAACCTCACCGTCACCATCGCGCTCGGCGCCTCGCTCTTCGACGAACGCTTCGGGCTCGGGCCGTTCAAGCCCAGGCATCTCCAGCGGATGAAGCGCTTCCGCAACGACGCGCTCGACGGCGCGCTCTGCCATGGCGATCTCCTGCTGCAGTTCTGCGCCAACACCGCCGACACCAATATCCATGCTCTGCGCGACATCCTGAAGAACGCGCCCGATCTGCTCGTGCTGCGCTGGAAGCAGGAAGGTACGGTGCCGGTGCTGAAGCCGAAGCCCGGCGAGCCGGCCGAGAGCGCCCGCAACCTGCTCGGCTTCCGCGACGGCACTGCCAATCCCGATGCCGCCGACACGACCCTGATGGACCATCTCGTCTGGGTGCAGTCAGGTTCCGGCGAGCCGGACTGGGCGACACATGGCAGCTATCAGGTCGTCAGGATCATCCGGAACTTCGTCGAGCGCTGGGACCGCACGCCGCTCGGCGAGCAGGAAGCGATCATGGGCCGCGAGAAGGCGAGCGGCGCGCCCTTCGGCGGCAGCCAGGAGTATGACGAGCCCGTCTATGCCGACGATCCCGAAGGCAAGCGCACGAAGCTCGACGCCCATATAAGGCTGGCCAATCCGCGCCGCCCGGGGACGGAAGCCAGCCGCATGCTGCGCCGGCCGTTCAACTATTCCAACGGCGTCACCCGCGCCGGCCAGCTCGACATGGGGCTGCTCTTCATCTGCTTCCAGCAGGATCTCGAGCGCAGCTTCATCGCCGTGCAGAAGCGGCTCGATGGCGAGCCGCTGGAGGAATACATCAAGCCTGTCGGCGGCGGCTATTTCTTCGCCCTGCCGGGCGTGCCCGAGGCCGGCAGCCATCTCGGCGCCGGCCTGATTCGGGCCGCGCGCGGCATCGTCCCCGCCGCGACCTCGACTTCCCCCCGCAAGACAGGAGACTGATATGCGCTTGCGTTTCGCAAGGCTGGCCGGTGCCAGCCTGATCGCCATGATGACCGCCGGATCGGCATGGGCCGCCTCGCCGCTCGACCTCGTGGCGCCGGTTGCCGAGTACAAGCTCTATGTCTCCAAGGGCGTCGATCAACTGGTGAAGGACACCAAGGTCTTCACCGATGCCGTCAAGGCCGGCGACCTCGCCAAGGCCCGGGCGCTCTACGCGCCGACCCGCGTCTCCTATGAGAAGATCGAGCCCGTGGCCGAATTGTTCAGTGATCTCGACGGCAAGATCGACTCGCGCGCCGACGACCACGAGAAGGCCGAGAAGGACCCGGAATTCACCGGCTTCCACCGCATCGAATATGGTCTCTTCGCCAAGAACAGCACGGAGGGGCTCGGCCCCTTCGCCGACGGCCTGCTCGCCGACGTCACGGAATTGCAGAGCCGCATCAAGGGCCTGACGGTGCCGCCGGACAAGATGGTCGGCGGTGCGGCGGCGCTGATCGAGGAGGTCGCGGCGACCAAGATCTCCGGCGAGGAAGACCGCTACAGCCATACCGATCTCTGGGATTTCCAGGCCAATGTCGACGGCGCCAAAAAGATCGTCGACCTGCTGCGCCCGCTCGTCGTCAAGGAGGATAAGGCGCTGGCCGGGAAGATCGACGCCAATTTCGTGACCGTCGACAAGACGCTCGCCAAGTACAGGCTCAAGGATGGCGGCTTCGAGACCTATGACAAGCTGAGCGAGGCCGACCGCAAGGCGCTGGCCGCGATGATCACCACGCTGGCGGAGGACCTCTCCAGGCTGCGCGGCGTGCTCGGCCTCGGCTGACATCAACCGGTTACGCAAGCGCGCCACTCGACAGGTGGGAGCCGATGCGCCATGGACGGCGCATCGGCGCCTGACGCCTATCGAAATCCCATGAACGGATCGCCAGCATGACCGCCTCCTCGACGAACGCTCCCGCCTCCCAGGGCCGCATCGCCCTGCTCGGTTGCCCGATCGAGGTCGGCGCCTCGCGTCGCGGCGCGTTGATGGGCCCAGCCGGCCTGCGCACCGCCGGTCTCGTCGGCGTTCTGGAAAGCCTCGGCTACGCGGTCAGCGACCATGGCGACATCCTGCCGCGCGACCTGAAGCCGGTGGATGGCCCCGCCCCGGCCAATGCCCGCTTCTACAACGAGATCGCCGCCTGGATGCGCGCGCTCAGCGCCCGCGCCTACGAGATAGCCCGCTCCGGCGACACGCCGATCTTCCTCGGCGGCGATCACAGCCTGTCGATGGGCTCGGTCAACGGCGTCGCCCGCCACTGGCAGGAGCAGGGTCGCAAACTCTTCGTGCTCTGGCTCGACGCCCATGCCGATTTCAACATGCCGGCGATCTCGCCCTCCGGGAACATGCACGGCATGTCCTCGGCCTTCCTCTGCGGGGAGACCGGGCTCGACGATCTGCTCGGCGCCGAGCCGCGTGCCTCGATCGCGCATGAGCAGCTCAGCCTGTTCGGCATCCGCTCGATCGATCCGCTGGAGAAGGCGGCGGTGAAGGCTCGCGGCGTCGACATCGCCGACATGCGCGCCATCGACGAGCACGGCGTCGGCGTGCTGATCCGCCAGGTCATCGAGAAGGTGCGCGCGGCAAACGGCGTGCTGCACGTATCCTTCGACGTCGATTTCCTCGATCCGCCGCTGGCGCCGGGCGTCGGCACCACCGTGCCGGGCGGCGCGACCTATCGCGAGGCCCATCTGGTGATGGAGCTGCTGCACGATTCCGGGCTGGTGCGCTCGATGGACATCGTCGAGCTCAACCCCTTTCTCGACGATCGCGGCCAGACCGCCCGCCTCGCGGTCGAGCTCGCCGGCAGCCTGTTCGGCCAGCAGATCACCGACCGGCAGACACCTTCGAACGCGATCGGCGCGGCGTAAGTCGCGCTTTCGCGAAAGCCGATCTTCACTCTTGCCTGTTAGAGGCGGTTCTGTCGGCTTGCCAGCCGACGGAACGGATTCAGGCATGAAGATCGCGCTCGTCGGCACGGGGTTCGTCGCCGACTACTACATCACCACGCTGGTGAACCATCCGGCGCTCGCTCTCGCCGGCGTCTGGGATCACGATGCGGCGCGGCTCGAAGCCTTCCGCGCCTTCCACGACATCCCCGCCTATCCCGATCTCGATGCCCTGCTGGCCGACCCGGCCGTGCAGATCGTCGTCAACCTGACGACGCCCGAAAGCCATTGCGAGATCAGCAGCCGCGCGCTTGCCGCCGGCAAGCATGTCTATTGCGAGAAGCCGCTAGCGATGGGATTGGCGCAGGCCGAGACGCTGGTCGCGCAGGCAGAAACTGCCGGGCTGACGCTCGCGACCGCGCCGGCCAACGGTCTCAGCGACGCACATCGCCTCGTCGAGGATGTCCTGCGTTCCGGCCGGATCGGCGCGCCACGCCTGGTCTATGCAGCGATGGAGGATGGCCCGGTCTTCCGCGACAAATGGGAGACCTGGCGCTCGCGCTCGGGCGCGCCCTGGCCCGGACTGCACGAGTTCGAGATCGGCTGCACGCTGGAACATGCCGGCTACGCGCTGTCCTGGCTGGTGACGCTGTTCGGACCCGTCGAGAGCCTGACGGCGTTCTCCGCCGTAACCTTTCCGGACAAGGGACCGGGCACCGGGCACGTCGCAATGGCGCCGGATTTCTCGGTGGGCTGCCTGAATTTCCGCTCCGGCGTCGTCGCGCGATTGACCAACGGGCTCGCCGCTCCCCGCGACCGCTCGCTGCAGGTCTTCGCCGAGAAGGGCTCGCTGACTGTGCGCGATCTCTGGGACAATCGCTCCGTGGTCCATGTCGAGGAGGCCGATGCGCCGAGACCGCTGCTCGGACGCATCCTGACGCGGGCCGAGGCGAAGCTCGGGCGCGCGCTACCCTGGAAGCCTGCGCCGGGGCGCAGGCTGCCCTATCCCGCGCAGCCGACGAGCAAGGCCCTGCCCGGCTATCCCTCGCAGATCGATTTCATGCGGGGCGTGGCGGATCAGGCCGAGGCGATCGCGCGCGGCGAGGCGCCGCGCTTCTCGGGCGGACTCGCGCTGCATATCACAGAGCTCGCGCTCGCTCTCAACAACGCCCGTGACCTGGCACAGCCCTACCGGCCGCGCTCAAGCTTCTGACCGCGCGGACCGGCGCTCTCAGCTCACCGTGCGGAACAGCTCGCGCTGCGCGAAGAGCGAGGCCGTCCCGCCGGTATGGATGATGCAGGCCGGTTCGTCCTGCGGAATCGTGCCGTTCGCGACCAGATCAAGGAAGCCGGCGCAGGTCTTCGCGGTGTAGACATGCTCGATCAGGATGCCCTCGGTGCGGGCGAAGGCGACGATCGCCGCTTCCGATTCGGGCGTCGGCACGCCCCAGCCCCCGCCGAGATGGGCCATGTGATAGTGCAGCGGCGCCCGATCGAGCCCGCCGACCGAAAGCCCGGTCCGCTCGCCGATGCCGTCGTAGATCCGGCGGATGCGGGCCTCCAGCTCGGCCTGCTCGTATTCGACGCTGACGAGATGGACCTGGAAGGGGTGGCCGAGCATGGCGTTGCCGAAGATGAAGCCGGCCTCGGTCGGCCCCATCGAACCGGCGAGGAAGACATGCCGCAACGGAGCCGGTTCGCGCTGCGACTGCCCGTGCAGTTCGAAAGCAGCCAGGACATAGCCGAGCGCACCGAGCACAGCGTCCCCGGCGATATAGGGGCTGCGTCCCTGCTGCCTTAACTCCGCTGCTGCAGCCTTCACCGCCGCTCCGCGCTCGTCTTCGCCGACCACGCCGATGAAACGCGTCTCAGCGCCGAACAGGCGATTCAGGAAGGAGCGCTCGCGATTCGCCGGGCTGTCCTCGGCATTGTGGATGATCACGCAATCCAGCCGCGCCATCGCGGCGGCTACGGCGGTGAGACGGCAGAGATTGGACGTCGCCCCGCCCGCGACGAGGACGATGTCGGCGCGCTCCTGCAAGGCAGCGCCCAGCCAGAATTCGAGGCTGCGCAGCTTGTTGCCGCCGAGCCCGATCTCCATCAGGTCGTCGCGCTTCATATAGAGGCCCGGCCGCCCGAGCTGGCGCTCGAAGCCGGAGAGGCGCTGCAGCGGCGTCGGCGCCTTGACGAGATCGTAGCGTGGCTCGCGCAGGATGGTCTGCAGGTCCGACATCAGGCCAACCGCCCTCCAGATCGCGCCCGCAAGCGGCGCGGCATGGCCGCGTGCTCGCTCATCGCTTGAGGAAAGACAAGCCCCGTCGATACCGGCCTTACGCCGAGCGCTTCTTCCGGTCGTCCTTGCGCGCGTCCGGCTCGGCGCCCGACTTCGACGACCGCACGAGCGTCGCGATCGCCAAAGGCGGCTTGCCCGATTTTTCCGAGATGACCTGGTCCTGCTCCATGATGGCCGTCCGGGCGGGCTCGTCTCCATCGAGGCCGCCGAGCAACGACGTCAGAACGCGCCGGTTCGACGTCCTCGATCCGTCCTCATAGACGACGTCGAACATGGTGAACTCGGTATCCAGGGCTTTGGATTTCGTGCGCTTGGCCATTCCTGCTTCCTTGTCCGGAGCGTGTAACCGGCGGCTCTCACCCTGTCGCTCGCACGGCAAGCTGCCGCATGATTCGCGGAGCATGGTGAGCAGGGGCGGATCAGACGAGCGCGACGATCATCGCTTCATCACGCTTCAGCCCGTTCGCGATATGGGGAAAACGCCGAAGCGTAAAATCCGAGAACGGGCAAGCCGGCTGTTCACGGAAGGAGATTTGGTGGAGCCAGGCGGAATCGAACCGCCGACCTCTTGAATGCCATTCAAGCGCTCTCCCAACTGAGCTATGGCCCCACGCAAGACGACCGAGTTGGGGATCGATCATCAACCGGATTTCTACCGCCTCGGCGGCTCCGTCCGGGCCGCCCTGCCGGCGACGAAGCGCTCTATAGGCGGCCCGGGCTGAAGACACAAGCGCTTAATGTCGCCGTGTCGTCATCTTTTTCGAGGCTGTGGATCAGTTGTCCTCGTCGCCTTCGATGTCGCCATCGATCAGGTCGGAGACGTCGTCGTCGCCTTCCTCATCCTCTTCGAGGAAGGTGTCGTCCTCGTCATCGCCGCCGACATCCTCGACCTCGATATCGTCCTCGCTGGTGACGACGGCTTCCTTCTCGGACGCCTCGGCATCGGCCTCGTCGAGCGAGACGAGCTCGACGGCGCCATCGGCGGCCTCGGTCTCGTCCTCCTCGTCCGCCTCGGGCTTCGCTGCCGCAGCCGCCTTGGCCTGCGGTTCGAACATCGCCCGCGGATACGCCTGGCCCGTATAGGGCGAGACGATGGGATCCTTGTTCAAATCATAGAACTTGCGCCCCGTGACCGGGCAAACGCGCTTCGTTCCGAGTTCCGGTTTCGCCACTGCGTCGGACCCTTCAACCATCTTGTTCTGAAAAGCAGGCGCGTCCGTTAGTCGGGGCAGGCGGCGCTGTCAAATGTTGATTTGCGGGAGGCTTCGATTCCACCCCCCGCCCGCGCTCGTCTTGGCGCATCGCGCGCGGGCATGCTACGGCCCTCGGTGCATTCCGTTCGGCCAGCCCGCAGAGACCGTTACTCGTGTCCCACGACCATGAACCCGTTCCCGTCACCGCCCGCGCCGGGGGGCCGCTCAAGGGCCGCGTCCGCGTGCCCGGCGACAAGTCGATCTCGCACCGGGCGATGATCTTCGGCCTGCTGGCGATCGGCGAGACCAAGGTGACCGGCCTGCTCGAAGGCGAGGACGTGATGCGCACCGCCGCGGCGGCCCGCGCGCTCGGCGCCATCGTCCATCATGACGGGCCGGGCGCCTGGCGCGTACAGGGCGTCGGCGTCGGCGGCCTGCGCGAACCGGCCGACGTGCTCGATTTCGGCAATGCCGGCACCGGCTCGCGCCTGATGATGGGCGTTTGCGGCTCGCACCCGATCACCACGACCTTCGACGGCGACGCCTCGCTGCGCAAACGGCCGATGCGCCGCATTCTCGACCCGCTCGAGCAGATGGGCACCGTCGTCGTGTCGCAGCAGGAGGGCGGCCGCGTGCCGCTGACCCTGCGCGGGCCGAAGGAGGCGATCCCGATCACCTACAGCCCGCCGGTCGCCTCGGCGCAGATCAAGTCCGCCGTGCTGCTGGCCGCGCTCGCCGCACCCGGCGAGACCACGGTGATCGAGGCGGAAGCAACCCGCGACCATACCGAGAAGATGCTGGCGCATTTCGGCGCCGAGATCACGGTGACGCGAGAGGGCGAACATGGCCGGCGCATCGTGATGAAGGGCCAGCCTGAGCTGAAAGCGGCGCCGATCGTCGTGCCGGCGGACCCGTCCTCGGCCGCCTTCCCGCTGGTGGCGGGGCTGATCGTGCCGGGCTCCGACATCCTGATCGAGAGCGTGATGACCAATCCGCTGCGCTCGGGCCTGCTCACCACGCTGCGCGAGATGGGCGCCGACGTCACGATCGAGCGCGAGGCCAACGAGGGCGGCGAGACGGTCTGCGACCTGCGCGTGCGCGCCTCCAGGCTCACGGGCGTGACGGTGCCGCCGGAGCGGGCGCCGGCGATGATCGACGAGTATCCGGTGCTGGCGGTGGCTGCCTCCTTCGCGACGGGCACGACGCGGATGCGCGGCCTGCAGGAATTGCGCGTCAAGGAATCCGACCGTCTTGCGGCGGTCGAAGCCGGGCTGAAGGCAGCCGGCGTGACCTGTCGGATCGAGGGCGACGACCTCATCGTCGAAGGCTCGGGCGGCGGACCGGTGCGGGGCGGCGGGCCGATCGCGACCCATCTCGATCATCGCATCGCGATGAGCTTCCTCGTCATGGGGCTGGCCACCCGGAATCCTGTCGTGGTCGATGACGGGCTGATGATCGCGACGAGCTTCCCGAGCTTCGTCTCGCTGATGAACGGCCTCGGAGGCCAGATCGGATGAGCGCGGCCCGCTCCGGCCGCCTCGTCATCGCCGTCGACGGCCCTGCGGCCTCCGGCAAGGGCACGCTGGCGCGCCGGCTCGCCGCGCATTACGGACTGCCCTATCTCGATACCGGCCTGCTCTACCGCATGGTGGCGCGCGCCATGCTCGATGCCGGCCACGACATCCACGATGCCGAGGCGGCCGAGAGGATCGTCGGCAGCTTCGACGAGACCGCCTTCCCCGAGGAGCGGCTGCGCGGCCGCGAGATCGGCGAGGCGGCTTCCGTGGTCGCGGCCATGCCTGCGGTGCGTGCCGGCCTGCTGACCCGGCAGCGGCGCTTCGCGGCACAACCCGGCGGGGCCGTGCTCGACGGGCGCGATATCGGCACCGTGATCTGCCCGGAGGCAACGGCCAAGCTCTTCGTCACGGCGACGCCGGAGGTCCGCGCCGCCCGCCGGCACAAGGAACTGGTCGGGCGTGGCGAGGCCGTCACCCTCGACGGCATCCTCGCCGATATCCGCCGGCGCGACGCCCGCGATTCGGGCCGCAGCGACGCCCCCCTCAAGGCGGCGGAGGATGCGGTCGTGCTCGACACCTCGGCGCTGACCGTCGAGGAGGCGGCCACTGCGGCGATCGGCATCGTCGAGGGCCGCCGCGCGGCCTGAAAGCCGAACGAGAAGAATGGTGAGCCCTCATCCTGAGGAGCCATTTCGGGAGAGATAGCGTCTCGAAGCATGCTTCAGGAGGCTTCGGAGGTAACTGGAGCATCCTTCGAGACGCCGCGTGCCGCGGCTCCTCAGGATGAGGGCTCGTATATTCGACCGGACGGAGCCCGCCGCTCGCGAATTTGCTATCGAAACAGGCGCCCTTAGCCGGATTTTCCGGCTTGGCGCGTGCCCCGACCAAGCGCACACTTCCCCTCGCAAATCGGCGACGGAGGTGGCGATGCGGCGTTGGCTGTACGGTCTCTCATGTCTGGCAGCGGCGGCGCTCTGGCAGCCCGCCCTGCCTCGAGCCCAGACGCCCGCGACACCGCCCGAGGAGGTCGATGTCGCGCTCGTGCTCGCGGTCGACGTCTCCTATTCGATGGATATCGACGAGCTCGCCCTGCAGCGCAACGGTTATATCGAGGCCTTCCGCTCGAAACAGCTTCACGACGCCATCGACAAGGGCGCGATCGGCAAGATCGCGGTGACCTATTTCGAATGGGCCGGCGGCAATTTCCAGTACGTCGTCCGGCCATGGAAGGTGATCGACGGCCCGGCCGCGGCCATCGCCTTCGCCGAGGAGCTCGGCGAGGCGCCGACGCGGCGCGGCCGACGCACCTCGATCTCGGGCGCGATCGATCTCGGCGTGCAATTGCTGGAGCAGTCGAATGTCAGCGCGATGCGGCGCGTCATCGACATCTCCGGGGACGGCGCCAATAATGACGGGCGCCCTGTCACCGCCGCGCGCGACGACGCGGGCGCCAAGGGCATCGCCATCAACGGCCTGCCGGTGATGCTGAAGCAGGCCGGCTATTTCGACATCGACAATCTCGACACCTACTATTCCGACTGCGTCATCACCGGCATCGGCGCCTTCGTCATCCCGATCCGCGACAAGAGCCAATTCGTCGAGGCGACGAAGACGAAGCTGCTGCGCGAGATCGCCGAGGCGCCGGCCGATGCGACGTTCCACAAGGCGCAATCCGGCAATATCGCGACCTGCCTTGCCGGCGAGCGGCAATGGCGCGACCGGATGGGGAATTGAGGGAAGCTGCTGTCCCCTCGTTGTCATCCCGGGCGACCGAAGGGAGACCCGGGATCCATGCCGGAACGGTTCAGGCATGGATCCCGGATCGGTGCCGCTCACGCGGCTTGTCCGGGACGGCGCGTTTGTACGAGAAGCTCACGTCCCCCTGGGCTTCGCCCGTGTCGTCGGCAGGGCGGCGGCAGGGTCGTCCGGCCAGAGATGGCGGGGATAGCGGCCCTTCATCTCGGATTTCACCCCCGCCCAGGAGCCGCGCCAGAAGCCCGGCAGGTCGCGCGTGACCTGGATCGGCCGATGCGCCGGGGAGAGCAGCTCCAGCACGAGCGGCACGCGCCCGCCGGCCAGGGCCGGATGCGTCGCGAGCCCGTAGAGCTCCTGCACGCGCACCGAAATGGTCGGGCCGGCCTCGGCGGCATAGTCGACCGCGAGCGAGGAGCCGGTCGGAGCGGTGAAATGGGTCGGCGCTTCCTGATCGAGCCGGCGCTTCATCTCCCAGGGCAGGAGGCCTGCCAGCGCCGAATCGAGATCAGAGGCTTGAATCGCAGCGAGCGAGGCGCGGCCGGCGAGATGCGGCGCCAGCCAGATTTCCGGCTCCTGCGCCAGGCCTTCGTCCGAAAGGTCAGGCCAGCCGGCTTCTGGCTCGGCCTTGCGGAGGAAGGCCGAGCGCTCGCGCAACTGGTTCTGCCCTTTGGTCCAGGGCAGGAGATCGATGCCGAGCGCCGCGATGCCCTTGGCCAACGCTTCGGCATTCTCCGGGGTGGCGGCGACGGAAAGCGGCCGTTCCGACAGCGAGAGGGCGCCGTAGCGGCGCACGGCCCGGACGCGCAAGGCACGAGCAGCACGGTCGAAACTCGCCTCCTCGCGCTCCGCGATGGCGAAGGGCGCGAGACCATGGGAGACGAGCGTCGCGATCTCGGCCTCGCTGATCGTGGCGGCGGCCATGATGCGGGCCTGCTGGGCCACACCGGTCATCTCGGCCACGACGATATAGGGCTCGCGCGCCAGACGCTGCGACGGCTCCAAAGCGCCGCCGCGGCCATTGGCGAGGAGATACTGGCCGGAGCCCGGCGCGCGGGCCTTGGCGATACGGTCGGGATAGGCGAAAGCGAGCAGCAGGCCGGGTGAGAGGGTTTCGTTGGCCGGAGCCTGCCCCTTGCCGCTGTTGCGTTCGGCGGCCCGTGCCCAGCCTTCGGCGAGGCGGCGCATGTCGCCGGCCCGGCCGCCGCGCTCGCGGTTGAAGCGCTCCAGCCGCTCGGCGAGATCGATGGCATCGCCGCCGAGGCCGCGCTCGACCAGCAGCGCGGCGAGATCGGCAGCGGCATCCGCCTGTCCGAAGCGAGCCGCCGCCACGATCATCCGGGCGAGGCGCGGCGGCAGGGGCAGCGCCTGCAACGCGCGCCCGTCCGGCGTGATGCGACCGTCGAGATCGAGCGCGCCGATATGGCTCAGCAGCGCGCGGGCTTCCCTGAGGGCTGGCGCGGGCGGCGGATCGAGGAAGGCGAGCGTGGTGGGATCGCCCACGCCCCAGGCGGCGCAATCGAGCAGGAGCGGGCTGAGATCGGCCGAGAGTATTTCCGGCCGGGCGAAGGCTTCGAGCGCGCCGGTGGCGGCCTCCTCCCAGAGCCGGTAGCACACGCCCGGCTCGGTGCGGCCGGCGCGGCCCCGGCGCTGGTCGGCGGCGGCGCGGCTGACGCGTCGGGTCTCCAGCCGGGTCACGCCGATATCGGGCTCGTAGACCGGCACGCGAGCGAGGCCGGAATCGATGACGACGCGGACCCCCTCGATGGTCAGCGAGGTTTCGGCGACGGCGGTGGCGAGGACGATCTTGCGTCGGCCAGCCCGCGCCGCCAGCACGGCCCGATCCTGATCGCGCTGATCGAGCGCGCCATAAAGCGGAGCGATCTCGACGGCCGGATCGCGCAATCTTTCGCGCAGGCGCTCCTCGACACGGCGTATCTCGCCCTGGCCGGGCAGGAAGACGAGCTGCGAGCCCGGCTGCTCGTTGAGCGCGAGCAGGACCGTCTCGGTGACCTGATCCTCGATGCGCTTCAGCGGGTCGCGGCCGCGATAGCGCGTCTCGATCGGATAGGCGCGCCCCTCGCTCTCGATCACAGGGGCATCGCCGAGCAGTCTTGCGACGCGGGCGCCATCCAGCGTCGCGGACATCACGAGGATGCGCAGGTCCTCGCGCAGGCCGCCCTGGGCATCGAGCGCCAGCGCGAGACCGAAATCGGCATCGAGCGAGCGCTCGTGGAATTCGTCGAAGAGCACGGCCGCGACGCCATCCAGCGCGGGATCGTCGAGGATCATCCGGGCGAAGACGCCTTCGGTGACGACCTCGATGCGCGTCTTCGGGCCGATCTTGGAGCCCAGCCGCACGCGCAGGCCGACGGTCTCGCCGACGCGCTCGCCCAAGGTCTGCGCCATCCGGTTCGCCGCGCCGCGGGCCGCCAGGCGGCGCGGCTCCAGTACGATCAGCTTGCCGCCTTTCGTCCAGGGCTCGTCGAGCAGGGCGAGCGGCACGCGCGTGGTCTTGCCGGCGCCGGGCGGGGCGACCAGCACGGCATTCGGTCGCGCCCTCAATGAGGCAGCGAGATCACCGAGGACGGCATCGATCGGAAGGGGCGTGTCGAAGGTGCGCATGCCCGGCCGATGTGGCGCAGCCGCGCCCTACGCGCAAGCCACTCGCCAGCGGGCACGCATCATGCTAACCGCTGCGGCATGACTGAGACCGGCCAGACCCGCATCCAGAACCGTTTCCAGGCCTGCGCCCGCGAGGGCCGGGCGGCACTCGTGACCTTCGTCACCGCCGGCGACCCGGATTTCGAGACCTCCAGCGCGATCCTCGCGGCCCTGCCCGGAGCCGGCGCCGACGTGATCGAGCTCGGCGTGCCCTTCACCGACCCTATGGCGGATGGCGTGCCGGTGCAGCTCGCCGGCCAGCGCGCGCTCAAGGCCGGCCAGACGCTGCGCAAGACCCTCGCCATGGTCGAGAGCTTCCGCAAGGCCGGCCATGACACGCCGATCGTGCTGATGGGCTATTACAATCCGATCTGGGCTTATGGCGTCGAAGCCTTCCTCGCGGACGCCCGCCGCGTCGGCATCGACGGGCTGATCGTCGTCGACCTGCCGCCGGAAGAGGACGAGGAGCTCTGCCTGCCGGCGCTGCAAGCCGGCGTCTCCTTTATCCGCCTGGCGACGCCGACGACCGACGACAAGCGCCTGCCCAAGGTGCTGCAGAACACCTCCGGTTTCGTCTATTACGTCTCGGTCACCGGCGTGACCGGCGGCGCCATCGCCGATTACGGCGCGGTCGGCGACGCGGTCGCCCGGATCAAGCGCCATACCGACCTGCCGGTGGCGGTCGGCTTCGGCGTCAAGACCGCCGAGGACGCCGCCACCATCGCCAGGCGCGCGGACGGCGTCGTCGTCGGCTCGGCCCTCGTCGAGCGCGTCCGCCTCTCGCTCGACGACCAGGGCAAGGCCACGGAAAAGACGGTTTCGGCTGTCACCTCGCTGGTCAGCGAGCTCGCCGAGGGCATCCGCTCCGCCGCCAAGGCGGCCTGAGGCCCAAGTTTCGTTCACGGTCGCGTCGCTTGCCCACCGGCAGGCGCGACCCCATTTTCGGCGTGACGGCGCGCAAGCGCCGAAAAGCGCATCAGGGATTCATCCGATGAACTGGATTTCCGAAGTCGTCCGGCCGCGCATCAAGACGCTGTTCAAGCGCGAGAGCCCCGAGAACCTCTGGATCAAATGCCCCGATTCCGGGCAGATGGTGTTCCATCGGGATGTCGAGGCCAATGGCTACGTCATCCCCGGCTCCGAGCACCATATGCGGGTCACCGCGCCGGAGCGCCTGCGCCTGACCTTCGACGACGGCAAGTGGCTCGACGTCGCGCTGCCTGAAGTCCCGGTCGATCCGCTGAAGTTCCGCGACGAGAAGCGCTATGTCGACCGGCTGAAGGACGCCCGCGCCAAGACCGGCATGCAGGACGCCTTCAAGATCGGCTACGGCCGGGTCAAGGGCCTGCCGATGACGCTGGCGGTGCAGGATTTCCACTTCATGGGCGGATCGCTCGGCATGGCCGCCGGCGAGGCCTTCGTGAAGGGCGCCGAGACCGCGCTCGACAAGAAGACGCCCTATGTCGTCTTCGCGGCCTCGGGCGGTGCCCGCATGCAGGAGGGCATCCTCTCGCTGATGCAATTGCCCCGCACGACCGTCGCTGTCCGGCGCCTGCGCGCCGCCGGCCTGCCCTATTTCGTGGTGCTGACCAATCCGACCACCGGCGGCGTCACCGCCTCCTATGCCATGCTGGGCGATGTCCATATCGCCGAGCCGGGCGCGCTGATCGGCTTCGCCGGCCCGCGCGTGATCGAGCAGACCATCCGCGAGAAGCTGCCCGACGGCTTCCAGCGCTCGGAATATCTCAAGGATCACGGCATGGTCGACATGGTCGTGCATCGCCGCGACCTGCCGGAAACGCTCGCCCGGCTCGGCCGCCTGCTGACCAGGCAGCCGGCCGTGAAGGAAGAGGCGACAGAGCCCGCGCGTCCGGTGGCCGAGGCGGTCTGAGCGGTCCGAGATAGCTTACGGCTGGGGGCCGTCACGCCATGGGGTCTTCCGACGCCTTGCTCGCGCGCTTCATGGCGCTGCATCCCAAGCTGATCGATCTCTCGCTCGGCCGCATCCTCACCTTGCTGGAGCGGCTTGGCGCCCCCCAGAAGAAGCTGCCGCCGGTGATCCATGTCGCCGGCACCAACGGCAAGGGCTCGACCATCGCCTTCATGCGGGCGATCCTCGAAGCGGCCGGCCTCTCGGTCCATGTCTATATCTCGCCGCATCTGGTGCGCTTCCATGAACGCATCCGGCTGGGCGCCCCCGGCGGCGGGCGTTTCGTCGACGAGGACAAGCTGGTCGAGGCGCTGGAGCGCTGCGAGGCGATCAATGCCGGCGATCCCATCACTTTCTTCGAGATGACGACGGCCGCCGGCCTGCTGCTCTTCTCGGAGCATCCGGCCGATGTCCTCCTGCTGGAAGTCGGGCTCGGCGGGCGCTTCGACGCGACCAATGTCATCGCCCATCCGGCCTGCACGGTGGTGACGCCGGTCTCGCTCGACCATTCCGAATATCTCGGCGATACCGTCACCAAGATCGCCGGCGAGAAGGCCGGCATCTTCAAGCGCGGCGCGCCGGCCGTGATCGCGCCGCAGGAGCCGGAGCCGACCGCCGTGCTGGAAGCCGCGGCCGAGCGCGCCGGCGCCTCCCGCATTCTGATCGGCGCGCAGGATTTCAACGTCCACGAGGCCGGCGGGCGGCTGGTCTACGAGGATCAGGACGGGCTGCTCGACCTGCCGCTGCCCCGCCTCTCCGGCCGGCACCAGCATATCAATGCCGGCACGGCGATCGCCGCATTGCGGGCCGCCGGCTACGGCGCCCTGCCGACGCGCGCCTTCGAGGACGGGATGCGCCAGGCCGACTGGCCGGCGCGGTTGCAGCGCCTGTCGCGCGGCGCGCTCGCCGAGATCGTGCCTGATCGTGCCGAGCTCTGGCTCGACGGCGGCCACAATCCCGATGGCGGGCGCGTTCTCGCCCAGGCCATGGCCGATCTCGCCGACCGCAACCCGGCGCCGCTGGTGATGATCGCCGGCCTGCTCTCGACCAAGGACGCCGCCGCGACGCTCGGCCATTTCAAGGGACTGGCACAGGCGCTCTACGCCGTGCCGATCCATAATTCGCTGGCCGCGCGCCCGGCCGAGGAGGTGGCGGAGGCCGCCCGCAACGCGGGCCTCGTCGCCGAGGTCTCCAGCTCGGTCGAGCAGGCCCTGCGGACGATCGCGGCGCGCGACTGGCCGGTGCCGCCGCGCATCCTGATCTGCGGCTCGCTCTATCTCGCGGGCGAAGTGCTGTCGGATAACGGCACGCCGCCGCGCTAGAACCGCTCAAACCCCTTTCCGGCCGCGGGAGGCACGCATGACCGCAAAGCCCTTCGGAGTCTCCGGTCCACTCGTCCCGTCGATCGGCCAGGGGAGCTGGTATAGCGAGCAGGGCGACCGGCGCGAGGCGATCGCCGCCTTCCGGCGCGGGCTCGACCTCGGGCTGACCCATATCGACACCGCCGAGATGTATGGCGACGGCCGCTCCGAGGCGCTGATCGGCGAGGCCATTGCCGGCCGGCGCGACGAGGTCTTCCTGGTTTCGAAGGTATTGCCGCACAACGCCTCGCGACGCGGCGTTCAGGCCGCCTGCGAGCGCTCGCTGAAGCAACTCGGGACCGACCGGCTCGACTGCTACCTGCTGCATTGGCGCGGCCCGCATGCCCTTGAAGAAACCTTCGCCGCCTTCGAGACGCTGAAGCAGGAGGGCAAGATCCAGACCTGGGGCGTCAGCAATTTCGACGAGGACGATCTCGACGAGGCTCTCGCCGCAGCCGGCAAAGGCAAGATCGCCTGCAACCAGGTGCTCTACCATCTGCGCGAACGCGCGATCGAGCATGCGGTGATCCCGTGGTGCGCGCGCAACGGCGTCGCCGTCACCGCCTACAGCCCGTTCGGCCATAACGATTTCCCGGCTGTCGGCAGCGCCCAAGGCAAGGTTCTCGCCGAGATCGCCGCGAGTCATGGCGCGACGGCCCGTCAGGTCGCGCTCGCCTTCCTGACACGGCGCGACAGCGTCTTCGCGATCCCGAAGGCCGGCCGGGTCGCCCATGTCGAGGACAATGCCGGCGCCTTGAAACTCGCGCTCTCCGAGGCCGAGATCGCGCGGATCGACGCGGCTTTCCCTCGTGGCCGGAAGCCCGCCTCGCTGCCGATGATCTGAGCCGGCGGAAACCACGTTCCGCCTTCCGGCTTTACAAGCCGGGGGTGTCGGCGCTTTCCTAGAGTCAAGGGCGGCAGCCGTCAGAGCTCGACAACGCCTCATCCAGCAGTAGCGTCTTTCGGAGTGCGTGTGATGCGTCGCGTTCTCGGCTTCCTGGCCGTCCTGATCCTGTCGGCCCTGGCCGGCACCGCCCATGCCGGCGTCGATGTCCGGGTCGATATCGTCGCCCAGCGCATGACGGTGACCACCACCGACGGCGAGGTCTATGACTGGAAGATCTCGTCGGGCCGAAAGGGCTTCCGCTCGCCCAACGGCGTCTACCGGCCGACCCGGCTGGAGAAGAACTGGTACTCTCGCAAATATGGCGGCGCGATGCCCCATTCCGTGTTCTTCCGCGGCGGCTATGCGATCCACGGCACCACGGCCGTCGGTGCGCTCGGCCGCCCGGCCTCGCATGGCTGCATCCGCCTGCACCCGGCCAATGCCGCCAAGCTCTTCGCGCTGGTGAAGAAGCACGGCTCCAGCCAGACCAGGATCGCGCTCAACGGCGCGGCGCCCGACAATCTCTCGCGCTTCGCCAAGGCCTCCTCGCCGTCGAAGGCGAAGATCGCCAAGGCGGGTTCGTCCAAGCACAAGATCGCCAAGGCGAAGCAGCGTCATCAGGCGACGAGCGTCGCCCAGCAGCGTCGCGGCGGCGACTGGGAAGCGGCGCGCGGCCAGATCCTGCTGCGCCCCGCCCTGCCGGCCGGCGCCTATGGCTATCAGCCCTATTATCCGAGCAGCTACGGCTGGCGCTGAGCGCTAGATCGCTTCGGGCACGATCCTGAGCCAGCCTTCGAGCGTCTCGCCAGGCGCCAGCCGCTGCAACGGCGCCGCAGCGCGGGCCGGCGGTTCGCTCGGCGCGCCGATGGCGTGGCTCTGCGGCTCGACGCAGAGGAAATCCGCACCCGCCGGCGCCCAGACCACCGGGCAGTCGAGATTGTCGCTCGCGGTCAGGGTGATCGCGAGGCCGGTCGAGGGCGTCTCGATCCGGGCCCGGCCGTCCCAGCCGAGGAAGCTCCAGGCGGTCACGGTCTCGGCACGGAAGGGCTTGGCTTCGGCATAGGGCCCGCCAGCGGCGAAGGCCTGCTGGCCAGTGGCGCGGAAGGCCTCGCCGAACACCAGCGCGCCGGTGCTGCGCATGACGAGGCGCGTGTCGGCGGCGCAGGAAAACCAGGGATGATGCCCCATACCGAACGGTAGTGCCGCCGTCGCATCGTTGGTGATCGCCATCCGGACGGTCATACCGGCTTCGTCGAGGATGACCTCCTGCCGCGCCCGGTAGCGATAGGGGTCCGCCCCCTCCGTGCGGCGATGTTCGAGGACGGTATGACCGCGGTCATACTCCAGGACGTCCCAGGCCGCCTGCCAGCCGAAACCGTGGATGGCGCCGCCGGGATCGTTCTGCGGGACGCGGAAGCGCCGCTCGCCATCGTCGACGACGCAATCGAAGGCGCGGTTGGCAAAAGGCAGCAGCGCCCATGTCCCGAAGAAATTCGGCGAGGCCGTGCCCGGCTGCCGCCCGGCAGGCGGATAGAGCACGTCATGACGCCGGCCATCCGGACCGCGCCAGTTCAGCGAGGAGACGATGCCGCCCATCTCGGGATGAATGACGGCGTCGAGGCCGCCCGCCTGCAGTTCGAGCATCCGGCTTGTCCGATTCGTCCCTGCCATCAAGACTTTCAGGGTTGCCGCGAAGGTCCGCGCTATACAAGGCTTCTCTGCGGCTGCTCTTGACCGAGCCGGGTGCGGCGGAGACAGTCGCCGCGCCTGGATCGCAGTTCGTCCCGCCGGATGCGTAGCGATCCATCTATTTGTCGTCGCTTCGGATTCTGCCATGCCCAAACCTCTGATCGCGCTCGACTGGGGAACGACCCGCGCGCGCGCCTTCCTGATCTCGGAGGCGGGCGCGGTGCTGGAGCGGCGCATCGCCGATCGCGGCATCCAGTCGGTTCCGGCGGGCGGCTATCCGGATGCCTTCGCGGAGCTTGCCGGCGATTTCCGGCAGGCCGCGCCCGATGCCGCGATCGTGCTCGCCGGCATGGTCGGCAGCCGCAACGGCTGGATCGAGGCGCGCTATGTTCCCTGCCCGGCTTCGCCCGCCGAGATCGCTGCCGCCGCGATCAAGGTCGAACTCGATGCCCAGACGACCGCGACCATCCTGCCCGGCCTGAGCTGCGACGACGGCGCCTTCGACGTGATGCGCGGCGAGGAGACGCTGATCGTCGGCCTCGGCCTGAGCGACGGCATCGCCTGCCTGCCCGGCACCCATTCGAAATGGGCCGAGATCAGGCAGGGCCGCATCACCCGCTTCGCCAGCTTCATGACCGGCGAGATCTACGGGCTGCTACGCAACGATTCGATCCTCGCCCGGCTGGCCGAGGCTCCATCCGAGTCGGACACGGCCGAGGGTGCCGCGCGCGGCCGCGCCGCGGCCGGCCGTGCGGGCGGGTTGCTCAACACCGCCTTCGCGGCGCGTACCGAAGTTCTCGCCGGCCGGATGGCGGGCGGCGCGGTCGGTCCCTATATCTCGGCGCTGCTGGTCGGACAGGAGATCGCCGGCGCCGAAGCCCTGTTCGGCAAGGGCCAGACGATCCACCTCGTCGCGGACGGAGCGCTGGCCGAGAGCTATGGCGCGGGCCTGCAGGCACGGGGGCACACCGTGCAGATCGTCTCGCCCGAAGCAGCTTTCGTTGCTGGCATTGGGCGGCTCGCGGCCGGTCTGCCGGCATGATCGTCGTCTTCGGCTCGATCAATATCGACCTCGTGACCCCGGTCGAGCGCCTGCCGGGGCCGGGCGAGACCGTCCTCGGGCCGGGCTATGCCCTGCATCCCGGCGGCAAGGGAGCGAACCAGGCGCTCGCCGCCAGACGGGCTGGCGCGGATGTCGTGCTCGTCGGCGCGACCGGGCGTGACCGATTCAGCGATGCCGCGCTGGCGCTGCTCGCCGCCGACGGCGTCGATCTCGATCATGTCGGGCAGGTCGACGCACCGACCGGCGCAGCCTTCATCGCGACGGACCGGGACGGCGCCAACCAGATCATCGTCGCGGCCGGCGCCAATGCGGCCGTGCGGCCGGATGCCTTGCGGCAGATCGAGCTCGCGGCGGAGGATATCCTGCTCCTGCAGCGCGAGGTCCCCGAGGAAGCCTGCCTGGAGGCCGCCCGCGCGATGAAACGGGCCGGCGGGCGCGTGATCCTCAATCTCGCCCCCGCCGGGGTGCCGTCAGCCGCCATGCTGGACCAGCTCGACATGCTGGTCGTCAACGAGCACGAAGCGATGGTGCTGGCGCAGGCGCTCGGCTGGCCGGAACGCGATCCGGACGCGGTTGCGCGACGGCTCGACGGCGACCGCGGCATCGCCACGATCGCGACGCTGGGAGCGGCCGGTGTCGTGGCCTGGATCGGCGGGGCCCGTCATCGGCTCGAAGCCCCGCAGATCGATGTCGTCGACACCGTCGCGGCGGGAGACAGCTTCACCGGCGCCTTCGCTGCCGCGCTCGCGGCCGGGAAGACGATGGTTGCGGCGCTGCGCGACGGGCTCGCCGCCGGTTCGCTCGCCTGCACGCGGCGGGGAGCCCAGCCGAGCATCCCTCATGCGGCCGAGATCGCGGCACTGGCCGCCACGCTTTCCGGCGAAGCCGGGCGGTAAGCCCGGGTTAAGCCTGTCCGCAGCCCTGCGGCCCTCACCGTCCGGTTGCAGGCAAATGCCTGCAACCCGTTCACGCTTCGTCAGGGCTCGCTTGCGCATCCTGGACGCACCGGCAGAGGACCGGAGGGGGCCGTGACGACATCACCATTGACTTGGGCGTTGAGCGTGGCCGGTGCCGCAGCCGTCGGCGCGCTATCGTATACACACTGGCTCGCGCCGCGCATGGCCGGCGAAGCGCCTTCCGTCGCGGTCGCCGCGACCACGCAGAGGATGCCCGGGCCACGCGTGCCCACCACGCTCGCCGTCGCTGCCGATTATCGCGGGCACTATATCGTCCACCCCTCCGTCGACAATTACCGCATCAAGATGATGGTCGATACCGGCGCCAGTATCGTCGCGCTGACCGCGGCGGACGCGCGCGCCCTCGGCATCAGGAGCGACGCCTCGACGCGCAAGGTCATGCTCAGCACGGCCAACGGCAGGGTCACCGGCTTCCGCACCGTGCTGCGGGAGATCCGGCTCGGCGAGATCGTCGTCCGCAATGTCGATGCCGTGGTCCTGCCCGAGCGCGCGCTCTCGATGAGCCTGCTGGGCAACTCCTTCCTCAGCAAGCTTCTGGGCTACGAGGTCCAGACCGGGCGCATGGTGCTGCGGGGATAGAGCTTACCCGCGGATATCCGACGTTCGGGAGCCCCGACGACCCGGTACCGGCCCCTCCACAGAAGATGCAGCCGGGCGGAATGGTGGCTCTCCGCCTCGGAGGTCGATCAGCTCAGTTGAAATTCGGGCAGGCGTTCGTACCCGTCCGCACCACCTGCTCGATATTCAGGGTACCGCCAGCCACGCCGTTGCGCGGGCGCGCATAGATCGCATTGTCGCCGAGCTTGAATGTGCCGGTGAGGACATAGCCGACGGCCGGTGTGTAGCTGTAGCTCGCTTTGGCCATGATGACCGAGGTGTTCGGAATCCGGACGCTGTCGGGCACCGCGATGGTGGCTCCGCGTGCCGGCGCCATTCCATTGCGCTGGTTGCTCCAGCAGACCTTGGCCACGCCCGACGCGTCGATGACGACATTGGCGATCACCATCGAGGCCTTGCTGTTGTCATACGGCATCAGGATGGTCTGCGCGGCATTGAAGATGTTGTCGACATCCGCATTCGAAACCGTCTGGACGCGTGCCGTGAGATCGCTGAGCGCCGAGGTCAGTTGCGTGACTTTGCGGTTGACCATGACGAGTTGCACGGTCTCGACCATTCCGACGTACGCAATGGCCATCACCGGCAGGAGCATGGCGAACTCCACGATGGCCACACCGTCCCGGTTGCTGCAGAATTGGCGGCAGGAACGGAGGGCTTTCAGTTTCCGCATGAGAATCATCCTTCTCAAGACCCTGCGGCGGGAGCCGCGCCCGACGAGACGAAGGGTTCCGCCCTGAAGGCCATGCTCACGACGATGCCCCGCCGGCCCGAGCCGATATTCGCCAGCGCAGCGGAAGCCCAGCTCGTCAAGAACAGCTTGTAGTCGAGCACGGCGCGGACGACGACGATGTCGTTGCCCTGAGGCTGGACATAGGTGAAGCCGCCCGTGCTCAGGCCGCCGCCCGAAATCGGATTGCTGGCGGACGTCCCAGAGGAGGCGGCGGCGAAGTTGTCATAGACCCGGACATCGATGAAGAGCTTCGTGCAGTCGATCAGACCCATCGGCGCTACGGCACAAATGTCATCCCGGAACTTCGCCGCGTTCGCTGCTCCAGTGGCTCCGTTATAGATGGTCCGCGATTGCCCAGTGATCAGCGAGCGGGCGACCCGAGACAGCGACTCTTCCAAGACCTGGCTGGTCCAGAACATCAAGGCCGTTTCGATGATCGCGAAAAGCAGCGCGAAGAACGGCGCTGCCAGGAATGCGAACTCGACGATGGCCACTCCGTCCTGGGAGCGGCGAAAGCGCCGGAGCAGTAGAAGGCGAGCATTGCGGCGCCGAGACCCGTCATCGGGCAAGGGCATTGTTTTCGTGGTGTCGAACATCCATTTGCCCCGTCGAGTTTCGGCCCAGGCCGGAAATCTCTACGGCAAAAGAATTTCAGATCGGTTAGGGGCGCCGCCGGCCAGCCGGAATCGCGGTGAAGATTTCGCTAACCATGTGCGAGGGCAACGGAAGTCTCGCGCGCGCCTGCGTACTTGAATACGAGGGCTGCGACTTATGGCGCATCAACCTCAAAGCAGCCTAGTTCCGCGCGCCGCCCGCGGCGAGCGCGTTGCGAGCGGCCGCCTGCCCCGTTGTGCGTCCGAAGAAGGGCTGGGCATCGCCCAACTGGACCGAAGGCTCGCAAGTCGGATTGCAGGCATAACTTTCGCGGTCCATGCCCCGCTGAACCGTCAGGACCTCGTCGGACGCCGCACCGACCCGCACCATCGATTCGGCGAGCAGCGATCCGTTGGCATCCAGCGCGATCAGATTGGTCACACCGAAACTCTTGCCGGTGACGATCATCACACCGTTGCGCTGAACCGATACATCGGCGATGGCCGGATTGCCGACGACGACCGTCTGAGCCTTCTCGGGCAGGCGCACGACCTTGGCGTGATCGACGAGAACAATCACGCTGTCGGATTTTCCCTGAGGCGTCGCTGCGGCGGTGCCGCACATGGTCAGCGCAAGGGCCGTTGCAGCCACCCAACGGGTTAGCCGAAGGCGCCCTTCAGGAGCACGAATGATCAACATGGCGGCGCCTCAAGCTTTGCGACCGCCTCACTGAAGCCCAAAATGATGAATCAAATCCTAAGCGTGCGGCGAACAGCGATCTCGCGCGACAGACTCAATGATGCCGCAGCGGAACAACGATGAAGGCCAGAGCTTCCTGCCGATCCAGATGAAAATAAATCGGTATTATTCGATCCATTAAACACCTTGTTTACCGACAAAAACTCAGAATCCCGACTTTACTCATAAGCTAACCGTCAATTTATGCCTGCTCAATCGAGCGTTAACCACAGAAAAAACACTGCGACAAAGAAGCCAATTCTTCGATCAGCTTAACCGATCAGCAAGATGAGCGGGCTAGTGTCGTTCCTGTCGCTGACCGAAGCCACCTCAGAGCACAGGCAGCCGTCAAACCGTGGTGTAAAGGAGATTTCGCATGACCAACGTTTTCGCTCGCTTCGTCAAGGATGAGTCCGGCGCCACCGCCATCGAGTACGGCCTGATCGCCGCTCTCGTCGCCGTCGCCGCCATCGCCGGCATGACCACCCTCGGCACGAAGCTCAGCGCCCTGTTCACCGGCATCGGCGGCAAGCTCAACGCTCCGACCTGATCGCTGCGGAACCTCAGGTTCCGACCTTTAGGGAACGCCCCGGTCTCACGCCGGGGCGTTTCTCGTTCGGATGGTCCATTCTGTCGGCAAACCCGTAAGGCTTTGGTGAGGGATGGCTGTCAATCTGCGGGCATTGCCGATTGGATCATGCCATGTCGCTGTCCCTGATCGTCCTCCTGGGCGTCTTCCCGTTCGCGATGGCCTATGCCGCAGCGAGCGACCTCGTCTCAATGACGATCTCGAACCGGCTCTGCCTGTTCCTTCTCGGCGCGTTTGCACTATGCGCCGCCGTGCTCGGCCTGAGCCTTCCCGAGATCGGCTGGCATCTCGCGGCCGGTGGACTGGTTCTGGTGATTGCCTTTGGATTGTTCGCGGCCGGCTGGATCGGCGGCGGCGATGCCAAGCTCGCGGCCGCCACGGCCGTCTGGTTCGGCTTCGACCAGCTGATGCCTTATCTGACGATCGCCGGCATCCTCGGCGGCCTGCTGACAATCTTCATCCTCGCGTTGCGCTCGCGGCCGCTGCCGGCTCCCGTCGAGACATGGCCCTGGCTGCGCCGGCTTCATGCGGCCAACGAGGGAGTGCCCTATGGAATCGCGCTCGCTTTCGCCGCGCTGCTGATCCTGCCGGAGACGTCCATCTGGCACGCGGCGATCGGCATCTGAGCGGCTTTGCATGCCGGAATGCCGGCAGGCTTCAAAAAATATACGACCGATTAACCATAAGTTGACGTTTGACGAAGACGATCCGGGTCGAGAGCCAATCACGCTTGGCTGAGGATCGTTCGTCCATGAGTCCCGCACGCATCATCATTCTTGTGGTCGCGCTGGCGGCAGGGTTAGGAGCAGCACTGCTTGTGCAGGGTCCCTCCGACGCCCCCGCTCCCGTGGCGAAGGTCGAGGCAGCCCCGACTGTACCCGTCCTGGTCGCGGCCAGCGACATCCCCGTCGGCAATACGGTGACGGCCAACGACCTGCGCTGGTTGGAATGGCCGCTGGCCAGCGTACCGGCCGGCATCATCCGCAAGGACGAAACGCCCGAGGCCGAAAAGGAGATCATCGGACAGGTGGCGCGCTATGCCACCCTGGGCGCCGAACCGATCCGCCGCGAGAAGCTGATCAAGACCGACGGCACCGGCTTCCTTTCAGCTGTGCTGCCCTCCGGCATGCGGGCCGTTGCGATCTCGACCGACAGCCGCGGCGCCAGCACCGCCGGCGGCTTCATCCTGCCGAATGACCGCGTCGACGTGATCTCCACCACGCGCAGCGAATCAGGCGGCCAGGAGAACTATGCCAGCGAGGTCATCCTGCGGAACATCCGCGTCCTGGCCATCGGCCAGAACGTGCAGGAGCGCAACGGCGAGAAAGTCGTCATCGGCGAGACAGCAACGCTGGAAATCGAGCCCGGGCAGGTCGAGAACCTGATCCAGGCTCAGAAGAAGGGCACGCTCTCGCTGGCGCTGCGCAGCCTCAAGGATGCCGGCGAAACGACGCCGCCCTCCCAGGCCGACCACTCCCTGACGCTCGTACGCTACGGTGTCACCTCGAAGAGCGTGAAGCCATGATCAGATCTTCCCTCCGCCTCGCGACGGCTCTCGCGCTTGCCCTGGCCGCCGGCAACGCCACTGCCCAGACCACAGGCAAAGGCCCTGCCCCGGTGCTGAATGTCGGCTCGAGCGAGAGCGCGATCTCGCGGAAGCTCGATCTCTCGATCGGCCGCTCGCTCATCGTCGAATTGCCGCGCGACGCGAAGGAAGTCTTCGTGGCCAATCCGAAGGTCGCCAATGCGGTGGTCCGGACGGCGCGCAAGCTCTTCGTGATCGGCATCGCCGACGGAAACACTTCGATGTTCGTCATGGACGGCGACGGCCAGCAGATCACCGCGCTCGACATCAATGTCGGCCGCGATCTCAACGTCCTCCGGCAGACGCTGCGCACCGCATTGCCAAACTCGCAGATCGACATCAAGCCGGCCGGCGATTCGATCCTGCTCGTCGGAACCGTGCCGAACGCTTCGGAAGCGACCCAGGCCGTTGACATCGCCAAGGCTTTCGTCGGCGGCGCCTCCTCCTGGCGCAGCGGGACGGTGATCAATTCGCTGACGCTACGCGATCGCGACCAGGTGATGGTGAAGGTCACCGTTTCCGAAGTCTCACGCAAGGCGATCAAACAGCTCGGCATCAACTCGACTGGCGAGTGGAAGCTCGGGAAGTTCTCCATCACCCCTTCGATCGAGAACCCGTTCCCGCTGCAACCGCAGCAGCTTTCGGCCACCGCTATCGGCGCCGGACTCGGCAATTCCCAGAATTTCACGCTGCGAGCGCTTGAACGCGCAGGCCTGGCTCGCGTTCTCGCCGAACCGACGGTTACGGCCATCTCGGGCGAGAGCGCCAAATTCACCGCCGGCGGCGAAGTACCGGTGCCGAAGGGCCAGAACTGCTCCTACGACATCCTCAACCGGCGCACCTGCCAGGTTCAGATCGAGTACAAGCCCATCGGCGTCGCCCTGAATTTCACGCCGATCGTGCTGTCCGACAACAAGATCAGCATGCGCATCGCGACCGAAGTCACTGAACTCGACTTCGAGAACCAGCTTCGCTTCAACGCTGCCAATGACGAGGCCCTGAACGTGCCCGCGTTCCGCGTGCGCAAGTCCGACACCACGGTGGAACTGCCCTCGGGCGGCACGCTGGCAACGGCCGGCTTGATTCAGCGCGTTTCGAAGCAGTCGATCAACGGCCTGCCCGGGTTGATGAACCTGCCGATCATCGGAACCCTGTTCCGCTCGCGTGACTACCAGCGCGAGGAAACCGAGCTGATGATCATGGCGACGCCCTACATCGCCAAGCCGATGCAGCCGAACCAGATCCAGAGACCCGACGACGGCTTCGTCGAGGCACATGATTCCCAGGCGATCCTGCTCGGCCGCCTCAACAAGATCTATGGCAGCGGTGGTGGCCCGGTTCCCCAGGCCTACAAGGGCCGCGTCGGCTTCATCGCCGACTGAGCCCCGGTGAAAACGATGATGGATGGCCCGACCATGACGGTTTCCTCCCGGATCGACTCGACAGGACTGCGCCTGATCGCCGCCGTGCTGGCGCTCGGCGCCGTGCTCGGCGGCTGCGCCAACCGGACGGCCGGAGGCGACACTCTCGCCTACGGTCCAGACGACGTGCGCGAGCGCCATCCGATCGTGCTGCGCGACGCACCCCGCTCGCTCGACGTCTTCGTCGGGCGCGCCGGCGGCAGGCTCGACGCCCGGCAGGCCGAGGATGTTGCCAGCTTTGCCCGCGAGTTCCGCCTCTCCGGCAAGGGCGGCCTCGTGGCCGAAGTCCCGACCGGCGACCGCCGCGACCGTGCCGCGCACGACACGCTCAACGAAATCAGGGCCGAGCTGGCTCGCGGCGGTGTCTCGCCCCGCATCCTCAGCGTCCGCAGCTATCCGGTGCAGGATCCGGGACTGGCCTCGCCGATCCGGCTGACCTTCGCTTCGCTACAGGCGAGCGTGGCACACGCTTGCGGGCAATGGCCGTCCGACATCGGCAGCTCCGATTTCAAGTTCTCGTCCTCGAACGCGCCCTACTGGAATCTCGGTTGCTCGTCGCAGGCGACCCTGGCCGCGCAGGTGGCAGATCCGCTGGACCTCGTCCGGTCGCGCGACGAGGGTCGCCCCGATATGGTCAAGCGCATGGGCGCGATCGCCAAGATCCGCGAGGGCCGCGATCCTTCGACCCAGTACCGCCAGCAGACGCCGCAGATCAACTCGACGGTCGGAGGCGGAAACTGATGCAGGCCGACACCCGCGACATCCCTGCGATCGACCTGCCGAGCGACGAGATCATCGCGCCGCTGCCGCGCGTCACGCTGCAGGCCTTCTGCGAGACCCCGGCCGTCGCCGCGACCATGCAGGCCGCGATCGCCGACCGGCGCATGGACAAGGCCCATGCCCGCGTCCAGATGGGGGGCCCGGCTGCGGCCGTCGAGGCCTTCCGCGCGGCGCCGACCCCCAACATCATCGTGCTCGAAGCCGTTGCCGACCCGGCGACGCTGGTCTCGCATCTCGAATCCCTGTCGGAAAGCTGCGATGCCGGCACCAAGGTCGTCGTGATCGGCCATGTCAACGATGTCCAGCTCTATCGCGACCTGATGCGCCGCGGCGTCAGCGAATACCTGATCGCGCCGCTGGAGCCGCTCGATGTCCTGCGCACGCTGTCGGATCTCTACACAGCCCCCGAAGCCCGCAACCTCGGCCGCGTCATCGCGGTGATGGGCGCCAAGGGCGGCGTCGGGGCCTCGACCGTCGCCCACAACGTCTCCTGGGCGATTGCGCGCAACCTCGACGCTTCGACTGTGGTGGTCGATCTCGACATTGCCTTTGGTACGGCAGGGCTCAACTTCAACCAGGACCCGCCGCAAGGTATCGCGGAAGCGGTATTCGCACCGGAGCGCCTCGATTCCAATCTATTGGACCGGCTGCTCTCGCGTTGCAGCGACAATCTCGCTCTGCTCGCCGCTCCGGCCGTCCTGGATCGGACGGTCGATCTTAACGAGGACGCGCTCGAACAGCTGCTGGAACTGCTCAGAGCCAGCGTGCCGTGCATCGTCCTCGACGTGCCGCATCAGTGGAGTGCCTGGGTGAAACGGATGGTGCTCAGCGCCGACGAGGTGGTCATCGTGGCCGAGCCCGAACTCGCTTCCCTGCGCAACGCCAAGAACCTCGTCGATCTGTCGCGCGCGACCCGGCCGAACGATGCGGTCGCCCGGCTCGTCCTCAACCGCGTGGGCGTTCCGAAGCGGCCGGAGATCAGCACGTCGGAGTTCTCCAAGGCGCTCGGCATCGACGTGCTCAGCACGATTCCCTTCGACGCCCAGCTTTTCGGCACGGCCGCCAATAACGGCCAGATGATCGCCGAGGTGCAGGCCGGCAGCAAGGCGACCGAGGCCTTCACCCAGATCGCCAGCGCCCTGACCGGGCGCGGCGAGGCCAGACGCAGCCGGCGCAGCCTGCTCGATCCGTTCGTCGCGAAGCTGAAACGCCGCAAGGCCTCGTGAGGAACAGGAACTGACGATGACGGCGAGCCGCCCGCGCGCGAGGCGAGAGACCGACCCGATCCGGGCGGGAGAGTGACGAGATGTTCGGCAAGCGATCCGCAGGCGCCGGTCATGCGCCCAACCTGA
This sequence comes from Bosea sp. ANAM02, assembly GCF_011764485.1. Lineage (NCBI taxonomy): Bacteria > Pseudomonadati > Pseudomonadota > Alphaproteobacteria > Hyphomicrobiales > Alloboseaceae > Allobosea > Allobosea sp. ANAM02. Next base: position 4,887,945 of record NZ_AP022848.1, read on the forward strand.
AGGCAAGGGTGCCCGCAGCCGTGCAGGCCGCCCCGCGCAAGCCCGAGCCGGCTCCAGCCGCCCTGGAAGAGCGCAAGATCGCGCCGATGGTCGAGGCGGCTCCGCGCTCCGACGACTACTACCAGATGAAGAGCATGATCTTCGGGGCGCTGATCGAGGCGATCGATCTGTCGCAGCTCGCGAAGCTCGATGCCGAATCCGCGCGCGAGGAAATCCGCGACATCATCAACGAGATCATCTCGCTGAAGAACGTCGTGCTGTCGATCGCGGAGCAGGAAGAACTGCTCGACGACATCTGCAACGACGTGCTCGGCTACGGACCGTTGGAGCCGCTTCTGGCCCGCGACGACATCGCCGACATCATGGTCAACGGCGCCGGCCGGACCTTCATCGAAACCGCCGGCAAGATCCAGCTCACCAATATCCGCTTCCGCGACAACGCGCAGCTGATGAATATCTGCCAGCGCATCGTCAGCCAGGTCGGCCGGCGCGTCGACGAAAGCTCGCCGATCTGCGACGCACGCCTCGCCGACGGTTCGCGCGTCAACGTCATCGCACCGCCGCTGGCGATCGACGGCCCGGCCCTCACCATCCGCAAGTTCAAGAAGGACAAGCTGACGCTCGACCAGCTCGTCAAGTTCGGCGCGATCTCGCCGCCGGGGGCCGAGATCCTGAAGATCATCGGCCGCGTCCGTTGCAACATCGTCATCTCCGGCGGCACCGGCTCGGGCAAGACCACGCTGCTGAACTGCCTGACGAACTATATCGACCATGACGAGCGCGTCATCACCTGCGAGGACGCCGCCGAGCTCCAGCTCCAGCAGCCGCATGTGGTGCGTCTCGAAACCCGCCCGCCCAATCTCGAAGGCACCGGCGCGGTGACGATGCGCGACCTCGTCAAGAACTGCCTGCGCATGCGGCCCGAGCGCATCATCGTCGGCGAGGTGCGCGGACCCGAGGCCTTCGACCTGCTCCAGGCGATGAACACGGGCCATGACGGCTCGATGGGCACGCTGCACGCCAACTCGCCGCGCGAGTGCCTGAGCCGCATCGAGTCGATGATCACCATGGGCGGTTTCTCGCTGCCCTCCAAGACGCTGCGCGAGATGATCTGCTCGTCGATCGACGTCATCATCCAGGCCCAGCGCCTGCGCGACGGCTCGCGCCGGATCACGCACATCACCGAAGTGATGGGCATGGAGGGCGAGGTGATCACGACGCAGGACCTGATGCTCTACGACGTCACCGGCGAGGATGCCGCCGGCAAGCTTATCGGCCGGCACCGCGCCACCGGGGTCGGACGGCCGCGTTTCTGGGAGCGCGCGCGCTATTTCAACGAGGAGCAGCGCCTCGCCGCCGCGATCGACCAGCTCGAAGAGGCGGGCACCAGCAATGCGCTCTGACCGGAAGCTTTCGCGGGGAAGCCGGGCATGAACACGAGCACGCTGGCCGTTGCCCTGCTGGCCATGTTCGCCGTCGGCGGCGTGGTCTACGCGCTGCTTTATCCGACGCTCAGCGGGGAGAAGCGCGCCGAGAAGCGGCGCAAGGAGTTCGCAGGCCCAAGCACGGCGCGCGGTATCGACCGCGAGGCGCAGGCCCGGCACAAGCGCGGCCAGATCGCGCAGAGCCTGAAGGAGATCGAGAACCGCGAGAACGAGCGCAACAAGGTCTCCCTCGAAACACGCATTGCCCAGGCTGGCCTTAGCTGGACGCCCAAGAAATATTACGGGATCAGCGCAGGACTTGCAGTCGCGCTGGGCTTCGCGCTCTGGCTCGGCAGCGGAAGCTGGATCATCGGCCTGGCCGGCCTGTTCATCGGCGGCTTCGGCATGCCCGCCTGGTTTCTGAAGCGCTGCAAGGCCAAGCGCCTCAAGAAGTTCGGCGTCGAATTCCCGAATGCGCTGGACGTCATCGTACGCGGCATCAAGGCGGGCCTGCCCGTGAACGACTGCCTGCGCATCATCGCCAACGAAGCCGTCGAGCCCGTGAAGGGCGAATTCAGGACGATCATCGAGGCTCAGGCTCTAGGCCTGCCGCTGGCGGAAGCCACCAGCAAACTGTTCGAGCGCATGCCCTGTGCCGAGGCCAATTTCTTCGGCATTGTCATCGCCATCCAGCAGAAGACCGGCGGCAACCTCTCCGAGACGCTCGGAAACCTGTCGCGCGTGCTGCGCGAGCGCCGCAAGATGCGTGACAAGATCCAGGCGGTATCGATGGAGGCCAAGGCCTCGGCCGCCATCATCGGATCGCTGCCTCCGGTGGTGGCACTCCTTGTCTGGCTCACCACCCCGAAATACATCGAGATTCTTTGGATCAGCCAGACCGGAAAGGTCGCGCTGGTCGCAAGCGGCCTGTGGATGCTGATCGGCGTCCTGATCATGCGCAAGATGATCAACTTCGACATCTGAGGCGAACGATGATCTCTCAAATCGCCAACAGCGTCACCAATCCGCAGTTCATGCTGGCGCTGCTGGCCGCCATCGCGGCGGCTGCGACCGTGCTGACGATCGCGATCCCGCTGACCGAGGGCAACAGCCTCCAGAAGCGCATGAAGAACGTCGCGACGGAGCGCGATAAGATCCGCGCCCGCGAACGCGAGCGTCTCAACCGGCAGAATGAGAAGGTCTCGTTGCGGCAAGAGCCCAAGGCGTATATGCGGCGCATCGTCGAGCGCTTCAAACTCGGCGACTGGTTGGGCACGGAGACCGCCAAGAAGCAGCTCGCCATGGCCGGCTATCGCGGCCCCCAGGCCGAAATCGGCTTCCTGTTCTTCCGCCTGGCCGTTCCCGTGGGGCTGTTCCTGTTCACGCTGTTCTACGTCTTTGCGATCAATGATTTCGGCCAGAGCTTCACGGTCAAGGTCGGGATGGCGATCGGCGGCGCGTATCTCGGCATCAAAGCGCCGGAGATCTTCCTGTCGAACCAGATCAGCAAACGGCAGGTGTCGATGCGCCTGGCCTTTCCGGATGCGCTCGACCTGCTGCTGATCTGCGTGGAATCCGGCATGTCGATCGAGCATGCGTTCCGCAAGGTTGCGGGCGAGGTTGGCAATCAATCGGTGCCGCTGGCGGAAGAGTTTGCGCTGTGCACCGCCGAACTCTCCTATCTGACCGATCGGCGCATCGCCTACGAGAACCTTGCGCTGCGCACGGGTCTCGAAAGCGTGAAATCGGTCTCGACCGCTCTGATCCAGGCTGAGCGCTACGGCACGCCGCTCGGCACCGCCTTGCGCGTGCTGGCCCAGGAAAGCCGCGATCAGCGCATGTCGGCCGCGGAGAAGAAGGCGGCAGCGCTGCCGCCGAAACTCACGGTGCCGATGATCCTGTTCTTCCTGCCGGTGCTGTTCGTCATCATCATGACGCCGGCGATGGTGCAGGTCTTCAAGTGGCAGTGAAGCGTCTTCGCTCACCAACGATGTCTCGCTGACGCAAATGGCCGAAGCCTTGCAGCTCCGGCCTTCTTTGGTTTCCACGCTGTCGTTCGCGACGCGCTCGAGCCGGGGCGGATAGCCGTTTCAGGCGGGCGGGGCGGCCGCGGGCCGCGGACCGGCTCCCTGCGCGCCCTGAACGGCCGGCTGCCTCGCCGGCGCCTGGGCCTTGCCCTTGCCGCCCTTGAGCAGTTTCCAGCTATTCTGCTGGCTGACGCTGCGCTTGAGATAGGCGATCGTCTGGGCAGCCTCGGCCGGGCTCTGGTCGCGGCGGGCCAGCGTCTCGGCCTCGCCGAAGCGCCCTTGCAGGCCCAGCACCAGCACGAGGTTCTGGCGGACGCGGGCATCAGCGCGTTCGGAGGCCGCGGCCTCGGACAGGATTCGCTCCGCCTCGGGCAGGTTCCGCGACAGGGCGAGCGACAGCCCGTAATTCGACATGATCGTCGGCTCGTTCGGGGCGAGCTTCAGCGCCGACTGGTAGATCTGCTGGGCACGGGCGTGATCGCCGAGCTGGTCGGCAACCGTGCCCTGCGCCGACAGGATGCGCCAGTCCGGCCGCTCGGGCGAGTGCGCCCGCGACAGCACGTCGTCCGCCTCCTGGAAACGGCCGTTATCGGCGAGCACGCGGCCATAGGCGCCGAGCAGCTCGCGATCGCCCTGATGGGTCAGGACGGCGCTCTGCAGCACGGCCAGCGCCTGCGCGTTCTGGTCGAGGCTGCGCAGCGCCCGCGCATAATAGAAGGCGGCGTCGCGATCCTTCGGGTTGGCGTCGTAGCGCTTGGCCCAGCTGTCGCGCTCGGCCTGCCAGTCGGATGCGCTGCGCGGCTGGCTCGCCTGGCTGCGGCCGATCGAGCCGGTGACATCGCCGAGGCCGCCGCGACCCTGGCACCCCGCCAGGACGAGCGCCGCAAGGCAGACGGCGAGGCCGAGGACGGGACGCGCGCGCCGCACGGGCTCGCGGGCTGAAGAATGGGGCCGGGCAGAAGACATGGGCCGGATCGCCTCCCGAAAACGGGTCGTCGGATGGGTTCGTCTGGTCGATCCGGTGATAAAGCGTTAACCCTAATGCATTCTTAATTCCCGCCCCGGCACCCCTGCCCGAAACCGAAACAGCGCTCCGTGCACAGCCTCCTGACCTCCGCTTCTGCTGCCGCCATTCCCGTCCACGTCATCTCGGCCGGCAACTGGCCCGCGCTTCAGGACCAGCTCCCGGCCGCCCATCGCGGTTTCGCCCTCGCGCAGGGTTTCGCGGCCCGCGCCGGGCAGCATTGCCTGCTGCCGGATCAGCAAGGCGCGCTGGCAGCCGTCCTGCTCGGCATCGATGCCGGTGGGCGCCGGCCCGATCCGTTCGCGGCCGGGCGCCTTGCGGCCCTGCTGCCGGCCGGCGATTACGCGCTATCGGGCGAGGTCGGCGATCCTGCGCTGGCGGCGCTGAGCTGGCTGCTGCAGGGCTATCGCTTCGATCGCTACCGCAAGCCGAATCCGGCCCGCGCCCGGCTGGTCGTGCCCGGCGGCGTCGATGGCGAGGACATCAGCCAGATCGCCGAATCCGCCATGCTGGCGCGCGATCTCGTCAACACGCCGGCCAACGAGCTCGGACCGGGCGAGATCGAGGCGGCGATCCGCGGGCTCGCCGGCGAATGCGGCGCGACCGTCACCAGCATCGTCGGCGACGACCTGATCACCCGCAATTTCCCGATGATCCATGCGGTCGGCCGCGCCTCGACGCGGGCGCCGCGGCTCGTCGACCTCGTCTGGGGCGATCCCGTCCATCCCAAGGTCACGCTCGTCGGCAAGGGCGTCGCCTTCGACACGGGCGGGCTCAATCTCAAGCCCGATGCCTCGATGCTCCTGATGAAGAAGGACATGGGCGGGGCTGCGGCGGCGATCGCCGCGGCGCGGATGATCATGCTGGCGAAGCTGCCGGTTCGTCTGCGCCTGCTGGTGCCCGCCGTCGAGAACGCCGTGTCGGGCAGCGCTTTCCGCCCGGGCGACGTGCTGGCGAGCCGCAAGGGCCTCTCGGTCGAGATCGGTAACACCGATGCCGAAGGCCGGCTGATCCTGGCCGATGCGCTGGCGCTCGCCGACGAGGAGGCACCGGGGCTGCTCGTCGATTTCGCGACGCTGACCGGGGCTGCCCGGACCGCGCTCGGCCCGGAGCTGCCGCCCTTCTACACCCATGACGAGACCCTCGCCGGCGAGATCGCCCGGCTCGGCATGGCCGTGAACGACCCGGTCTGGCGCCTGCCGCTCTGGCCGCCCTATGACGGCCTGCTCGAGTCCAAGATCGCCGATGTCAACCACATCTCCGGCGGCGGCATGGCCGGCTCGGTCACGGCGGCGCTGTTCCTCAACCGCTTCGTCGAGAAGACCAGATCCTACGCGCATTTCGACATCTATGCCTGGAACCCCTCGAACAGGCCGGGACGGCCGGAGGGCGGCGAGTGCCAGGGGGCACGGCTGATCCACGCGCTGGTGAAGCAGCTTCATCCCGGCAGTTAAGCCTGTTCCGCAAAGGCGATTGCGCGAAACCCGCCACGCGATAATGATACGGGTCCGTAACGATCTGGACCCGTTCCTTCATGCCCCTGGAGATCAGGCCTTCGCAGGCGCTCAAGCTGTGGCGGCAGGTGCATCTCGATCTGGTGCGGGACCATGACGCCGATCTCTCGGCACGCCAGACCGCGATCCTGCTGACGGTCTATCTCGAATTGCCGCCGCATACGGTGCGCGGGCTCGCCGCGCAGCTCGGCGTGACCAAGCCGGTGATAACGCGCGCGCTCGATACGCTCGGCAAGCTCGGCCTGCTCACCCGCAAGCGCGACGAGGCGGACCGCCGCAATGTCGTGATCCAGCGCACCGTCGCCGGGGCACTGGCCGTCGAGCGGCTGGCCGATCTGGTCACGGAACACGCCAAGGAGATCGGTGGAAGCTGACGCCTCTCCCGAACTGCCGCCCGCCACGCTAGATTGCCGCCATGACCGCGATTCTCGACCGCCGCATCCACGCTTTCCGCCCCGACCTCGCCGCGCGGGCGCTGACCGGACAGGTCGAGGCCGCCCGCTTCACCGACCCGCAGCCGATGCGCGTCGTCGCAGCCTCCGCCCCGATACGGCGCGAACCGCGCCCGGACGCGGCGCTCGATACGGAAGCGCTGGCCGGCGAGCTGGTGCAGGTCTATGAGCGCGAGGAGGGCTGGGCCTGGGCGCAGCTCGCCCGTGACGGCTATGTCGGCTACATCCCCGATGACTTCTTACGGCCGGACCAGCCTGACCCGACGCATCGGGTCGCAGGCTTACGGACATTCGTGTATCCCGGCCCCTCGATCAAATTGCCGCCGCTCGCCGCGCTCTCACTCGGCGCCGGCGTCGCCGCGATCGAGAACAAGGGCGATTTCGCGGTTCTGGCCGATGGCGGCCATGTCTTTGCCGCGCATCTCGCGCCGATCGACCAGTTTGAACCGGATTTCGTCGCTGTGGCCGAACGCTTCGTCGGCGTGCCCTATCTCTGGGGCGGCAAGACCAGTCTCGGGCTCGACTGTTCGGGGCTGACGCAGCTTTGCCTGGCAGCGGCCGGCATCTCCGCGCCGCGCGATTCAGACATGATGGAAGCGACGCTCGGCCGACCGGTCGAACTGCGCGAGGACCTCGCCGGCCTGCAGCGCGGCGACCTCGTCTTCTGGAAGGGCCATGTCGGCATCCTGACCGCTCCCGACACGCTGCTCCATGCCAGCGGGCATGTGATGAGCGTCTATCGCGAGCCCCTGCGCGAAGCGCGCGACCGCATCCGCGCCAGGAGCTTCGGCGAGGTCACGGCCATCAGACGGCTGGGCTGACGCCCCGATCCATTAAAAGCGGGCCGTCATCCCGGGCGGAGCGAAGCGCAGACCCGGGATCCATGCCTGAACCTTCATCGGAGGCGATCCGGAATGGATCCCGGATCGGCGCCGCTGACGCGACTTGTCCGGGATGACGGCCGTCCTTCGTAGGGCTTGAAATTCAGGCGATGCCCTTCAGGCGATAGAGCGCTTCCAGTGCCTCGCGCGGGGTCATCTCATCCGGGTCGATCCCGGCGAGCGCCTCGCGCAGGCCGTCCGGCTCGCCCTCGACGACGACCGACGCTTGTCGGCGCTGCGGCACGGCGAAAAGCGGGAGGTCGTCGACCAGCGAGGCGACCGGCTTCTCGCGCTCGGTCTTCTCCAGTTCCCCGAGGATGGCGCGGGCGCGCTCGACCACGGCCGGCGGCAGGCCGGCGAGCTTGGCGACCTGGATGCCATAGGAGCGATCGGCCGCGCCCGGCACGACCTCGTGCAGGAAGACGACCTCGCCCTTCCACTCGGTGACGCGCACGGTCGCGTTGGCGACGCGGTCGAGCCGGTCTCCGAGCGCCGTCAGCTCGTGGTAATGCGTCGCGAACAGGCTGCGGCAGCGGTTGATCTCGTGGAGATGCTCGATCGCGGCCCAGGCGATGGAAAGACCGTCGAAGGTCGCGGTGCCGCGCCCGATCTCGTCGAGGATGACGAGCGCGCGCGGGCCGGCCTGGTTCAGGATCGCAGCAGTCTCGACCATCTCGACCATGAAGGTCGAACGGCCTCGGGCGAGATCGTCGGCCGCACCGACGCGCGAGAACAGCCGGTCGACAATGCCGATATGCGCCGCGGTCGCCGGCACGAAGGAACCCATCTGGGCGAGCACCGCGATCAGCGCGTTCTGGCGGAGGAATGTCGATTTACCGGCCATGTTCGGGCCGGTGATCAGGCAGATGCGGCCGCCCTTCGCATCGCCGCCGGGCGGCGAGAGTTCGGTGTCGTTGGCGACGAAAGGCTTGCCGTCGCGTTTCAGCGCGGCCTCGACCACGGGATGGCGGCCCCGTTCGATGGTGAAGGCTGCACCATCATCGACCTGCGGGCGGCTCCAGCCCTCGCGGGTTGCGAGATCGGCCAGCGCGGAGGCGACATCCAGTTCGGCCAGCGCCAGAGCGGCGGCCTTGATCGGCTCGGCCTGGGCGAGCACGGCCTCACTGAGCGCAGCGAAGATCGCGAGTTCCAGCTTCAGCGCCCGGTCGGCGGCCGAGGCGATCTTGGCTTCGAGCTCACCGAGCTCGACCGAGGAGAAGCGCATCGCATCCGACATGGTCTGGCGATGCACGAAGGTCGCGCGCCAGGGATCGCGCAGGAATTCCTCGCCCATCGCCTGCGGCACCTCGACGAAATAGCCGAGCATGGCGTTGTGCTTGATGCGCAAAGTCCGGCAGTTGGTCTCGGCGGCGTAGCGCGCCTGCAACTGGGCGATGACCTTGCGCGAGTCGATCTGGAGCAGGCGCAGTTCGTCGAGCGCCGGATCGAAGCCCTCTCGCACGAAGCGGCCGTCGCGGCGGTTGAGCGGCAATTCGTCGGCCAGCGTCGCATTGAGGCGCACCGGCAGGTCGGGATCGCTTTCGCCGAGCGCCCGCATGGCGCGGGCGAGTTCGACGGGCAGTTCGCCGCGCCGGACCAGCAAGGCGGCGATCGCGCGGGCCGCATCGAGCCCGGCACCGAGCGCCGCGAGATCGCGCGGGCCGCCACGGTCGAGCGAGAGCCGGGCCAATGCGCGAGCGACATCGGGGACCTTCTCCAGGGCGAGACGCAGGTTCTCGCGCAGACCGGCATCCGCGACGAGCAGTTCGACCGCATCATGGCGCGCCGCGATGGCGGCGGGATCGGTCAGCGGGCCGGCGAGGCGCTCGGCCAGCAGGCGCGCGCCGCCCGGCGTCACCGTGCGGTCGATCGTGGCGAGCAGACTGCCCTGGCGCTCGCCGCCCAGCGTGCGGGTCAGTTCGAGATTGGCGCGGGTCGCGGCGTCGATCAGCATCGTCGCCGAGCCGGAATCGCGCACCGGCGCCGAGAGTGGCGGGCGGGCGCCGAGCTGGGTGCGCTCGACATAGGCGAGCGCCGCGCCCGCCGCCGCGATCTCGGCGCGGGTGAAGGCGCCGAAGGCGTCGAGCGTGGCCACGCCGAAGAACTCCTTCAGGCGCCGCTCGGCCGAGGCCGCATCGAGACCGTCGCGCGCCAGCGGCGTCACCGGCACCGCGATCTCGCGCCAGAATTCCCTGAGCTCGGGATCGTCGTGGATCGCGTCCGGGCAGACGATCTCGCGCGGTTCCAGTCGCGAGAACTCGATTCCGAGCCGCTCCTGCGGCGTCTCCATCACGGTGAAGCGGCCGGTCGAGATGTCGATCGCGGCCAATCCGTAGAGCGAGGCCGCTTCGCCGGTCCGGCGGCGCGCAACGGCGACGAGCAGGCTGGCGCGGCCGGGTTCGAGCAGGCGTTCCTCGGTGATGGTGCCGGGGGTGACGAGGCGCACGACGTCACGCTTCACCACCGATTTGTTGCCGCGCTTCTTCGCTTCGGCCGGGTCCTCGGTCTGTTCGCAGACGGCGACGCGGTGACCGGCGGCGATCAGGCGCTGGAGATAGTCGTCGGCGCGCTCCACCGGCACGCCGCACATCGGGATGTCGTCGCCCTGATGCTTGCCGCGCTTGGTCAGCACGATGCCGAGCGTGCGGGAGGCGATCTCGGCGTCGGCGAAGAACAATTCGTAGAAATCGCCCATCCGGTAGAAGAGCAGGCAGTCGGGATTGGCGGCCTTGATCTCGACATACTGCGCCATCATCGGCGTGACCCGGTCGGGCGCCGCGGCAATGGGACGGGCGGTTTCGGAGGAGGAACTCTGGCGCATCGCGCCGGCACGCTAGCAAAATGTCCGGCCAAGGCCATCCGTTAGGACGGCTTTCAACAATTGAAAGCACTATTCGGCAGCCGAATCGGGCCAGGATCTCCCCATTGCTGCTGATCAACCTCGCCGAGAGCCTGTTCTTCCTGCTGCTGGCAGGGCTGTTGCTGACCGTCGCCACGCCCCGGATCGGGGACCGCGCCTGGCTGCGTCAGGTCGTCGTCGGCATCCTGTTCGCGGCGGGCGCGCTGGTCAGCATGGGCAATCCCTTCGTGCTCCAGCCGGGTCTCGTCGTCGATTCCCGCAACAGTTTCGCGATCCTCGCAGGGCCGGTCGGCGGACCGATCGCCTCCGTCCTGACTGCCGCGCCGCTCGTCGTGATGCGCTATCTCGGCGGCGGAGTCGGCATGGTGACGGGCATCACCGGTATCCTCGCCCGCGCGCTGATCGGCATCGCCTATGCGTTCTGGCTGGCGCGCCGCCGGCGGCCGCTCGGCATCCGCGACCTCGCGGCGCTCAGCGCCATCGACGCCATCATCCTCATCGCCTCGGTCGGCTTCATTCCCGGCGCGGCCGGCGAACGCTTCCTGCGCGAGGCCGTGCCGGTGATGATCCTGGTCGGGACGATCGGCATCTTCCTCACCGGCATCATCGTCATCAACGACAGCGAGAGGCGTGAGACGGCCTATCGGCTGCGTACGCTGATCGACCGCGCGCCCGGCACGCTCTACCAGCGGCTGGTGCGGCCGGACGGCACGATGACCTATCAGTTCGCCTCCTTCGCCATCGACAAGCTGCTGGGGATCACCAGGGAGGAGGTCGAGCGCGATCCCGAGGTCTGGCTCGGCAAGCTCCTGCCCGAGGATCGGGCGCGCTTCGAGCAGCAACGCCGCGACCAGCAGGAGACCGAGACGTTCTGGCGCTTCGAGGGACGCTATCACGCGCCCGATGGCGGCATCGTCTGGCTTCGCAGCGAATCGACCAAGCGGCGCCTGCGCGACGGGACGCTGGTCTGGGACGGCATCCTGCTCGACATCACCGCCGAGAAGACGCTGGAAACCCGCCGCGGCGAGATCGAAACGCTGCGCAAGACGACGCTCGATGCGCTCGCGAGCGATCTCGAACGCACCGTCGGCAAGGCATTGGGCGATGTCGGCGCCTCGCTGCACGGCATGCATGCGGCCGCCGGCCAGATGGTCGAGAACGCCAACAAGACGACCTTGCGCGCCGAGAGCGTGACGCAGGAGGCCGACAGCGCCTCGCGCCGCATCGGCAGCGTCGCGGTCGCGGCCGAGGAGATCGAGGCCTCGATCCGCGAGCTCACCCGCCAGACCAGCCATGCCGACGACACGGTACGCGCCGCCGCATCCTATGTCCGCAGCACCCGCAGCGACGTCGCCGGGCTGACGGAAGCCGCCGACAAGGTCCGCGCCGTGCTCGACTTCATCGAGGAGATCGCGGCCCGCACCAACCTGCTCGCCCTCAACGCGACGATCGAGGCGGCCCGCGCCGGGGCCGCCGGCCGTGGCTTCGCCGTGGTCGCCGGCGAGGTCAAGACGCTGGCCGAGCAGACCCAGAAGGCGACTCGCGACATCGCCGAGACGCTGGCCGATATCCGCGGCGCCGCGGCGACCGCCTTCGAGGCCGTGGCCCATATCGAAGGCACGATGACGACGATCGAGCAGACCTCGGGCGCGATCGCCGATGTCGTCAGCCGCCAGGCCGGCATCGCCTCGACCATCGCCGCCGACGCGCAGGCCGTGGCGCTGAGCGCCGATACGGTCACGGTCAATGTCGGCGCCGTCGGCGCCGAAGCGCGCGTCACCGGCGATGCCGCGATCCAGGTCGCGGACGCCGCCCGCAAGGTCGACGAGCAGGCCGAGGCGCTCGACCGCTATGTCGCGGATTTCGTGCGCAGCGTGCGCAGCGCCTCGCGGGCCTGACCGCCCGCGACACCCCTCGTCATCGACAAGAGTTCTGTGAAGCACTCGCCGCTTGTGATCTCGGGCGCCGCCGCCGTATGGTCGGTACCCCTCGAGGAAACGCACAAGAAAAGACGCTTCGATGAACGACCGTCCGACGACCAAGAGAGCCCGCCCGACCTTCACCGACCAGGAGGCCCTGCTGTTCCATTCGCAGGGACGGCCCGGCAAGCTGGAGGTGGTGCCGACCAAGCCGATGGCGACGCAGCGTGACCTCTCGCTCGCCTATTCGCCCGGCGTCGCGGTGCCCGTCCTGGCGATCGCGGAGGACCCGTCGCGCGCCTATGACTACACGACACGCTCGAACCTCGTCGCGGTGATCACCAACGGCACCGCCATCCTCGGCCTCGGCAATCTCGGCGCGCTCGCCTCGAAGCCGGTGATGGAGGGCAAGTCGGTCCTGTTCAAGCGCTTCGCCGATGTCGACTCGATCGATCTCGAGGTCGATACCGAGGACCCGGACAAGTTCATCGAGGCCGTGCGCTATCTCGGCCCGTCCTTCGGCGGCATCAATCTCGAGGACATCAAGGCGCCGGAATGCTTCATCATCGAGCAGCGCCTGCGCGAACTGATGGACATCCCCGTCTTCCACGACGACCAGCACGGCACCGCGATCATCGCCGCCGCCGGCCTGATCAACGCGCTCGACCTGACCGAACGCGACATCAAGACGACCAAGCTCGTCATCAACGGCGCGGGCGCGGCCGCCATCGCCTGCATCGAACTGCTCAAGGCGATGGGCTTCAAGCCCGACAACGTCATCCTCTGCGACACCAAGGGCGTGATCTACCAGGGCCGCACCGAGGGCATGAACCAGTGGAAATCGGCCCATGCTGCGGTCACCGACCGGCGTACGCTGGCCCAGGCGCTGGACGGGGCGGACGCCTTCTTCGGCCTGTCGCAAAAGGGCGCGGTGACGCCGGAGATGGTCGCCTCGATGGCGCCGAACCCGATCATCTTCGCCATGGCCAATCCCGATCCGGAGATCACGCCGGAGGAGGTCCATGCCATCCGCGACGACGCGATCATGGCGACCGGCCGCTCGGACTATCCGAACCAGGTCAACAACGTGCTGGGCTTCCCCTTCATCTTCCGCGGCGCGCTCGACGTGCGCGCCACCACCATCAACATGGAGATGAAGATCGCGGCGGCCGAGTCGCTGGCGATGCTGGCCCGCGAGGACGTGCCGGACGAGGTCGCGGCCGCCTATCAGGGCTCGCGGCCGCGCTACGGCAAGGACTACATCATCCCCGTGCCGTTCGACCCGCGCCTGATCCATGTCGTGCCGATGGCGGTCGCCAAGGCGGCGATGGATACCGGCGTCGCCGGCAAGCCGATCGTCGATACGGCCGCCTACAAGGCGCAGCTTTCGGCAAGGCGCGACCCGATCGCCGGCACGCTCAACCGCATCTTCGAGCGCGTCCGGCGCTATCCGAAGCGCGTCGTCTTCGCCGAAGGCGAGGAGGAGCAGGTCATCCGCGCCGCCGCCTCCTTCGTGGCGCAGGGGCTCGGCCAGGCCATCCTCGTCGGCCGCGAGGACCGCATTTCGGAGGTCGCGACCTTCCTCGGCGTCGATCTCGAAGCCAAGGGCATCTCGATCCAGAACGCCCGGCTCTCTCACCGCAATGCCGTCTATGCCCAGTATCTCTACGAGCGGCTGCAACGGCAGGGCTACCTGTTCCGCGACTGCCAGCGTTTGATCAACCAGGACCGCAACCATTTCGCCGCGGCGATGGTGGCGCTGGGCGATGCCGACGCGATGGTGACCGGCGTCACCCGCAACTACTCGATCGCGCTGGAGGAGGTCCGCCGCGTCATCGACGAGAAGCCGGGGCACCGCGTGATCGGCGTCTCGATCGTGATCTCGCGTGACCGCACCGTGCTGGTCGCGGACACCGCGATCACCGAGATGCCGACGGCGCGTCAGCTCTCGGAGATCGCGATCGAGGCGGCCGGCGTCGGCCGCAGGCTCGGCTACGAGCCCCGCGTCGCAATGCTGGCCTTCTCCAGCTTCGGCCATCCGGCCGGCGAGCGCTCGGAGAAGGTGCGCGAGGCGGTCGCGCTGCTCGACAACCAGCGCGTCGATTTCGAGTATGACGGCGAGATGGCGGCCGATGTCGCGCTCAACCGCGAGGTGATGAGCCAGTATCCGTTCTGCCGGCTCTCCGGGCCGGCGAACGTGCTGGTGATGCCGGCCTTCCACTCGGCCTCGATCTCGACCAAGCTGCTGCAGGAACTCGGCGGCGCGACCGTGATCGGCCCGCTGATCGTCGGCCTCGACAAGCCGATCCAGATCGTGCCGCTCGGCGCGAAGGATTCCGACATCGTCAACATGGCCGCGCTGGCCGCCTTCAATATCGGCGGCTGAATCGGCGTCATCGACCAACGCTCGTCATGCTCGCCGTTGTGGCGAGCATCCACGTCTTGAGCGCCGTCCTCGACGCAGGAAGACGTGGATGGCCGGGACAAGCCCGACCATGACGAGGACGTCAGGACGCGTTCTTCCTGCGCGTCGCGGCGGCCTTCTTCGCCGAGGCGGAGCGCTCGGCCTTCGGACGCGCGGCCGAAGCCTCGCCTCCCAACCTGCCGCCGCGCCTTGCCGAGGCGTTGGTGTCCGGCTTGCCCCTGCCGGAGCCGGACTTGTTGCCGCCGCCGCTATCCTTGTTGACCGTCGCCCAGGCGCGGCGCTCGGCTTCCTCATGCGGCACGCCGCGCTCCTCGTAGCTCTCCTCGATATGCTCGGCCTTGCGCTTCTGCTTGTCGGTATAGGCGGATTTGTCTCCACGCGGCATCGCGAACCTCCCTACACGGATATGAGCCGGGAACGCCGGACGCCTCGAGACTGTTCCGGAGCGGGCTGCGCGGCCGTCCGTTCATGTCGAGTTCATTTTCGCCCGATCAGGTTCAAGTCAGAGGAGACCGGAAAACCGGCCCTGGGGGACCAATCGCAACCGTGCCGACGCCCGACGAGACGCCAGGCGCTAGATCGGACGTGCCTGGAGATCGCCAGGTCGCGCTACGATTCGCGCGGTTGACCCGTGACTTCTGGCGCGGCGAGACTGCGCGCTGCGCCTGGCTCTGGACGCTGCTGCTGGCGGCAGGCGTCATCCTCACCGTCTTCGCCAATGTCACGGTGAACCGCTGGAACGGCTGGTTCTTCGACGCACTGGAGCGCAAGGACGGGCACAGCGCGCTCGTCGCCATGGCGGTGTTCCCGGTGATCGTGCTGGTCGTCGCCGGGCTCGGCGTCCTCATCCTGAAGTCGCGCGAGACCTTCCAGGTCCACTGGCGGCGCTGGCTCACCGCCAAGCTGGTCGATGGCTGGGTCGGCGACCGGCGCTTCTTCCGGCTCAGCCTCTCCGGAAAGGAGCCGGCCAACCCGGAATACCGGATCGCCGACGATGTCCGCTGGGCGACGGAGCCGATCGTCGATTTCGCGATGGGGCTGCTCTCCTCGGTCATCACCATCGTAATGTTCATCGAGATTCTCTGGGAGATCGGCGGCAGCCTGCGCCTGAACTGGGACGGCAGCACGATCACCATCCCCGCCTATCTCGTGCTGGCCGCGATCCTCTATGCCGTGATCGTCACCCTGCTGGTCACGGCCGTGGGACGGCGGCTCGCCGGGCTCATCGCCCAGCGCACGGAGAGCGAGGCAGGACTGCGCTTCGCGCTGATGCGCATCCGCGACCATGGCGAGGCGATCGCGCTCGCCCGCACCGAGACCGGCGAGCGCCAGGCCGTGGCGCAGAGCCATGGCGTGCTGGTGCTGCGCTGGCTCTCGGTGATCACCCAGCGGGCGCGCCTGACCTGGATCACCAATGGCAGCAGCGCGCTGGTGCCGGTCGTGCCGCTGCTGCTGGCCGCTCCGAAATATCTCGCCGGCGAGATGACGCTGGGCGGCGTCGTGCAGGTCGCAGCCGCCTTCGTCGCCGTGCAGAACGCCTGCAACTGGCTGTTCGACAATTTCATGCGCATCGCCGAATGGCTCGCGGCCGCAAGGCGAGTCAACGAGCTCGCCGACGCGCTGGAAGAGGTCGAGCAGGAGCCGCCGGCGCAGGGCCTCGCGATCGAGGACGGCCCGCATGACAGCCTGCGGCTGGAGGCGGTGACGCTGCATGACGGCGCCGGCCACGCGCTTGCGGCCGATATCGACTTCGTGCTGCCGGCGGGAGCCGTGCTCCATGTCACCGGCGATGCCGGCTTCGCCAAGAACGCGTTGATGCAGGCGGTCGTCGGGCTCTGGCAGCAGGGTGAGGGCACGATCGTGCTGCCGCGCGGCGCGCGCGTCGCCACCGTGCCCCAGCATCTGCAACTGCCGGGGATCGGCCTGCGCCATCTCCTCCTGAGCGACCGGCCGCGGCCCGCGCCGGAAATCGCCGCGACCTTGCGCCGCTACGGCCTCTCGACCCTGACCGCGCGGCTCGACGGCGAGGAGGACTGGAACCGGAGCCTGACCCGGGCCGAGCGGCAGCGGCTCGCGCTCGCCCGGGCCGAGCTGGCCGATCCCGCGATCGTCCTGCTCGACGAGGCGACGAGCGCGCTCGAGACCGAGGCGGCGCTGGAAGTCCTGACCGAGCTGCGCGCTGCCCTGCCGCGCGCGATCGTCATCGCCTTCGGCCAGAGTCCGGGCCTGGCGGAAAGCGCCAGCCACCGGATCGTGCTGCGCCGGATCAGGGGCGTCGCCGCAATCGTCGAGCGCGAGGGCTTCGCCGAGCCCCGCATCGCCGCGACCAGCGAAGCCCGCTGACCGGCATCACAACGAGAAAGCCCGTTCGGAGAGGAGAAACACCGTGAAAATGAATATCTGGGATGCGTTTTGGGGCCTGGAGATCGAGCAATGCCCCTGCGACGTGCATTTCGTCGAATGGCTGGAGCAGGAGAAGCTCCGCGGCAAGCGCATCTATCATTTCGGCACTGGCGGGCATCACTATGTCGGCCTGCGCTGCGCCGAGCCGCATCTCGACAACACGGTGCTGGGCATCACCGCCTCGCCGCAGGAATACGAGTCCTTCATCAAGCTCGCGACCGACAACCCGAACGTCACCAAGACCTACAGCGCCTATTTCGGCGATATCTACACCAGCAATGCCCGCCTGCTGCCGTGCTTCGACATCGTGACGCTGTTCCATAGCGGCGAGTTCCGCGGCGAGGCCAACGACGCCTATGGCGCGCTGACCGACCGCGAGGTGATGGATCTCTTCACCGCGCAGACCGACAAAGGCGGCCATATCCTGTTCTACAGGGGCTCCTATGCCTATGACGTGGCCGAGCGGCTGATCCCGGACTGGATGAAGGCGATGCCGGTCGAGGAGGTCGAGGGCTTCAAGACGCTGCGGATTTTCCGCAAGACGGCCTGAACCTCTTCCCGCTGCACCTGAAACCGGGTTCCCTCATGCGGCCTATTCGCCGCAACGGCTTGTGCATTGCCGCCGAGGCGCTATCTGTCGGACGGGGCTCGCCCGAGCCCTGCCCGCCACCGCGCCGCCGCATCCCGCAGCGGCGCGCAACCCCGAGAGCGCATGTCCTTCGGCCAGCATGAGCCCGGAATGCTTCCGCGCAAGCGCAGTCGCTGGTGGTGGCTCGGTCCGCTGGCGAGCATCGCCATCTTCGGCGCCTCGCTGGTCGTGCTCTGGCACATCATCAGCGGGATGGAGCCCGGCCAGCTCGCCGGCGCCTTCGAGAATGCCAGCCTGCGCCAGCTCGGCCTCGCCGTCGCCTTCACCGCGCTGAGCTACGTCCTGCTCACCGGCTACGATGCGCTGGCCCTGCGCCGGCTCGGCCTCTCGATCCCCTATCGCACGACCGCGCTCGCCTCCTTCACCAGCTATTCCGTCTCGTTCACGCTCGGTTTCCCGATCGTGACGGGGGGCACCGTGCGCTACTGGATCTATTCGCCGAAGGGCGTCAGGGCCTCGGAGGTCGCGAGCCTGACCGTGATCGCAGGCATCACCTTCTGGCTGGGGCTGGGCGCCATCCTCTGCGCCAGCCTGATCTATGCCTCCGACGCTGTCGCCATGCTGGCGCGGACCACGCCGCTCGTCGTCCAGGTCGTCGGCGGGCTCGTGGGCCTCGGCATCATCGGCTATCTCGCCTGGATCGCGACCGACGATCGTACGATCCGCGTGCGCGGCTGGAACCTCCATCTGCCGGGCCTCGGCACGACGCTCGGCCAGATGGCGCTCGGCGCCTGCGAGGTCAGCGCGGCCGCCGCCGTGCTCTTCGTGCTGCTGCCCGGCGGCTATGGCCTGGAATACCCGACTTTCCTCGCCGCCTATATCTTCGCCTGCCTGATCGGCATCGCCAGCCATGCCCCGGGCGGGCTCGGCGTGTTCGAGGCGACGATGCTGGTCGCGCTCAACCGCTTCCCCTACGAGCAGGTTCTGGGCGCGCTGCTGATCTTCCGGGTGGTCTATTACATCCTGCCTTTCATCCTGGCGCTGGTGCTGCTGGCGCTGAACGAGATGATCCGCCGCATCCGCCGCCACGAGACTTAGGCGATTGCCGGCATAGCTCTGGCTAACCCCTTGTTATTCGGGTTCGCGCCTTCGGCGCGGCCCGGAATGACAAGCGTTTCGCTCGAAGCCGCTCCGATCAAACGGCGGCGGCACCCGCGCCCGGCGCTCATTTCATCGCGACGATGATGAGCAGGAAGGCCAGCATCAGCAGGAGCAGGCGGAAGCTTCCGTTGATCCGGCGCAGTTCATCGGCGGCGCCCTCCTCCCAATCCTCCTCGGCCTGCTGGGCGGGCGCCGGCACGGGATCGGGCGCCGGCACGGTCCCGACGACCGTCTGAAGCGGGCGCGGACCCCATTCAATACTCTCGATGAAGCCGCGCGCGGGTTGGCTGGAGCGGCCGTCGGTATCGAGGCCGAGATACCAATCGAGCGGCTCGCCGCCCGGGCGGACGCGATCCTCCTCGCGAATCCACAGGCTGGTGGTGGCGCTCAGCGAAATGTCATGCGCAAGACCGGAAAGAAGGTCCGCCTTGAGCGCCTCGAACACGGCCGGCGCCAGGAACGCTTCGGCGAATGGCAGCGCCTCGCCGGCCTCGTCGCGATACCCGAGCAGCAGGAGGAGGCGCGGCTGCTCGCCAGCCTGCGAGAGCGGGCGCAAGGTCAGTCCGATCGTGCCGGCCTCGCCCTCGAATCCGGCGCGGCGCAAGCCGCCATCGACGACCATCGCCTCGGCGAGGAAGCGCCGGTCGTCCTCCAGCCGGCCGTCGCGGCTCTCAAAGCCGCCGACAAAGCGCAGGCCCGAAGCCGAGAGGCGGAAACGCCGGGCCGCATCCTGCACGTAACGGGTCGACAGGCCTTCGATCGCCATCCGCCCGTCATTGACGGAAACGCTGCGCGCCACGCGTGATTCGTCCATATCCTCGTCCTGTTTCGCAGCGACGATAGCAGGTCGGGCAAGCTGCGTCAGGCAAGGAGGCTCCTGACAGCGTCACGTCGATGCCGCAGGATAAGGGCATCCTCGGCCGATCAAGGAGGCAGACGACGATGGCAGACGAACTCGTGCTCTACACCAACCCGATGTCGCGCGGGCGCATCGCCCGCTGGATGATGGAGGAGATCGGCCAGCCCTACCGCGCCGAGATCGTCGGCTTCGGCGCCCCGATGAAGAGCGCGGCCTACACGGCGATCAATCCGATGGGCAAGGTGCCGGCGCTGGTCCATGGCGATACCGTCGTCACCGAATGCGCCGCGATCTGCGCCTATATGGCCGATGCCTTCCCACGGGCCGGGCTCGCGCCCGAGCCGGGCAGCCGTTTGCGCGGCCCCTATTACCGCTGGCTGTTCTTCACCGCCGGCCCGGTCGAGGCTGCCGTCAGCCACAAGGCCTTCGGCATGGAAGTGCCGGCCGACCGGGCGCGCTCCATCGGCTACGGCACCTATGCCGACGCGATGGACACGCTCGAATACGCTGTGACCCGCGGCGAGTTCCTCGCCGGAGACCGTTTCAGCGCCGCCGATGTCTATGTCGGGTCCCAGGTGCTGTGGGGTCTCCAGTTCGGCACGATCGAGAAGCGGCCGGCCTTCGAGAGCTATGGGGCCCGGCTCGCCGCGCGGTCCGCGGCACGCCGCGCCGCCGAGATCGACGACGCGCTGATGGCCGAAATGCAGAAGCAGGGATGAGGCCCACCGCATGTGCCGGGAAACGCGCCCCGCGCATGGCACATGGCCGATTGGACCGGTTGCCGCGCGCAACCGGCAGAGCTAATCCTGCTGGCAGAATCTTGCCCGCGCTGCCGGATGACCGCAGCCGCCGGGTCTCGCCAGCCAGTTTCGCGATCGCCATGAACGACATGTCCGCCATTGCCCGGCCGCGCCACGGCATGGGCTTCTACCCCTTCGTGGGCCTGACAGCCGCGCTGATGGCGACGAATGCGCTCGCCATCGATTCGATGCTGCCGGCCCTGCCGCAGATGGCCGAGGCGCTCGGCATCGCCGAGGCCAACCAGCGGCAATGGATCATTACCGCCTATCTGCTCGGCTTCGGCGTCTCGCAGATCTTCTACGGCACGATCTCCGATCGCTATGGCCGGCGCCCGGTGCTGCTCACGGGCCTTGCGATCTACGTCGTCGCCAGCATCGCCGCCGCCTTCGCCGGCTCGTTCGAGGCCATGATGGCGGCGCGCGTGCTGCAGGGCGTCGGAGCGGCGGCGACCCGCGTGCTCGTCGTCTCGATCGTGCGCGACTGCTATTCCGGCCGCGAGATGGCGCGCGTCATGTCGCTGGCCATGATCGTCTTCCTGGCCGTGCCGATCCTGGCGCCATCGATCGGCCAGGCGATCCTCTGGGTCGCGCCCTGGCGCTGGATCTTCGGCGTGCTGACCAGCTTCGGCGCCGTCGTCATGATCTGGGCCCTGCTCAAGCTGCCCGAAACGCAACGCCCGGAGGACCGCAAGCCGATCGAGCCGGCAAGCGTGCTGGCTTCGTTCCGGACGACGCTGACCAGCCGCATCGGCGTCGGCTACATGCTGGCCATGGCCTTCGTACTCGGCGGACTGTTCGGCTTCATCAACTCGGCGCAGCAGGTCTTCGTCGACGTCTTCAAGGCGCCGGAGCTGTTCACCACCATCTTCGCGCTGATCGCGATGTTCATGGCGGCGTCCTCCCTGCTGAACTCGCGCATCGTCGGCAAGCTCGGCATGCGCCGCGTCTCGCATGGCGCCCTGCTCGGCTATATCGCGCTGACCGGCCTCCATGCGCTGGTCGCGCTGGCGGGCCATGAATCGCTCTGGAGCTTCGCGATCCTGCAGGGCGGGGCGATGTTCTGCTTCGGGCTGATCGGTCCGAATTTCGGGGCGATGGCGATGGAGCCGCTCGGTCATGTCGCCGGCACCGCCTCTTCGGTGCAGGGCTTCGTCACCACGGTGATCGGCGCGCTGCTCGGCTTCTATATCGGGCAGCATTTCAACGGCACGGTCGTGCCGCTGACGCTCGGCTTCGCGCTCTGCGGCATCGCGGCGCTCATCGTCGTGCTGATCGTGGAAAGAGGCCGGCTGTTCCATCCGGCGCCGGGCCGGGCCTGAGAGTCCGGCAAAAAATCCCCTGAGCCCTCATCCTGAGGAGCCATTTCGCCAGAAATGGCATCTCGAATGATGCTCCCGGAGGCTCCGGAACCATCGGACCCTCCTTCGAGACGCCGCGTTCCGCGGCTCCTCAGGGTGAGGGCTGGAGTTTCAGCTCGAATTCCGAAGGCGCCTTGCCCTCACACCGCCGCCTGAGGCGACGGGCATGCCTGGAATCCGCCCTCGGCCCCATCGAGACCGAAAGCGGCCCGCCTAGGCTCGGGAAGGGCGCCGCCATCGCCTTCCCGCGGAACGCATCACGCGCTCAGGTCGTCTGCAGGTTGACGGCCGAGTTCTTCCCGGTCTTGCGATCCGGCTCGAGATCGTAGCTGATCTTCTGCCCCTCGTTCAGGCCACGCAGGCCGGCCCGCGTCACCGCGCTGATATGGACGAAGACGTCATTGCCGCCGCCATCAGGGGTGATGAAGCCGTAACCCTTGGTCTCGTTGAACCATTTCACGGTTCCCGTACTCACATGCCGTTCCTTCCATAGGCTCGCCGGTTCCCCCGGCGGGGCAGTGTAAGGAGCAAATCGTCTCCCTTGCAACGACGCGCCGCACAACCCGTGACGCGCTTGCGAAAAGCGTGCCGCAATGTCTCCCGCGCAGGCCCGCCGCCGACGCAAGCCGCTTGCGGTCCGGACGCCGCTCGCTCATGAACGGCGCAAGCCTGTGAGCGAGGGAGCAATACGATGAGCAATTATGTGATCGACCCGCCTGCCGTGACGGCTGTTCCGGTCGCGGGTGGCGGCTCCTTTCCGGTTCGCCGCGTGTTCTGCGTCGGCCGCAACTACGCCGAGCATGCCCGCGAGATGGGCGGCGATCCCGACCGCGAGGAGCCGTTCTTCTTCACCAAGCCGGCCGACGCTCTGCTGATCAACGGCGCCGACATGCCCTATCCGAGCAAGACCGCCGATCTACATCACGAGATGGAACTCGTCGTCGCCATCGGCTCGGGCGGCAGGGACATTCCGGAATCCGAGGCGCTGGCCCATGTCTACGGCTATGCCGCCGGCCTCGACATGACCCGCCGCGACCTGCAGAACGTCGCGAAGAAGACCGGGCGCCCGTGGGACATGTCCAAGGGCTTCGACCTGTCCGGCCCGATCGGCGAAATCGTCCCGGCGAGCCATGCCGGCCATCCCAGCGCCGGCAAGATCGAGCTCACCGTCAACGGCGTCGTGCGCCAGAGTTCCGACCTCGCCAAGCAGATCTGGAATGTCGAGGAGACGATCGCCTATCTCTCCGGCCTCGTGGAGCTGAAGCCGGGCGACCTGATCTTCACCGGCACGCCCGAGGGCGTTGCCGCCGTGAGCAGGGGCGACGTGCTCGAAGGCGAGATCGCCGGCGTGGGCACCGTCCGCACCCGCATCGCCTGAAGCCTTCCCAGCCCTCATCCTGAGGAGCAAGCCGATGGCTTGCGTCTCGAAGGATGGTCCAGGAGGCTCCGGGACCATCTGGAGCATCCTTCGAGACGCCGCTGACGCGGCTCCTCAGGATGAGGGCTGAGTGGGACAACAATCTTCAGCCATCTTGAAGGACACCATCATGCGCCTCACCCCCGACGCTTCCGGCGTCTTCCCGATCGCGCCGACCCCGTTCAATCCCGACGGCAGCATCGACTGGGCCTCGGCCGACCGGCTGTTCCAGTTCTATCACGACATCGGCTCGGACGGCGTCACCGTGCTCGGCATCATGGGTGAAGCGCCCAAGCTGGAGTCCGAGGAATCGGTCGAGCTGGTCAAGCGCTGCGTCGCCCGGATGGGGGCTAAGCCGATCATCGTCGGCGTTTCCGCACCCGGCTTCGCAGCGATGCGCTCGCTCGCCCGGCAGGTGATGGATCTCGGCGCCGGCGGCGTGATGATCGCCCCGCCGCCCTCATTGCGGACCGACGACCAGATCACGGGCTATTACGCGCAGGCCGTCGAGGCGATCGGCAGCGACATCCCCTTCGTCATCCAGGATTATCCGCTGACGCTCTCGGTGGTGATGACGCCGGCGGTGATCCGCAAGATCGTCATGGACAACCCGTCCTGCGTGATGCTGAAGCACGAGGACTGGCCGGGGCTGGAGAAGATCTCGACGCTGCGCAGGTTCCAGAAGGAAGGCTCTCTGCGCCCGATCTCCATCGTGACCGGCAATGGCGGGCTCTTCCTCGATTTCGAGATGGAACGTGGCGCCGACGGCGCCAATACCGGCTATGCCTTCCCAGAGCTCCTGATCGACGTGGTCCGCCTGCAGAAGGCCGGCAAGCGCGACGAGGCGCATGACATCTTCGACGCGCATCTGCCGCTGATGCGCTACGAGCAGCAGCAGGGCGTGGGGCTCGCCGTGCGCAAGTACACGATGATGAAGCGCGGCATCCTCAGCCACGACGCCCAACGCAAGCCGGGTTCGACCCTCAGCGCTGCGGCGAAGGCCGAGGTGGATTACCTGCTGGCGCGCATCGCCAAGCACGACCCGCGCGCGAAGCTCTAAGGGCGCCACGACCGTCATGCTCGCCCTTGTGGCGAGCATCCACGGCTTGAACACGACCCTCGACGAATGAAGACGTGGATGGTCGGGACAAGCCCGACCATGACGGCAGGCGGCAACGACCGCCTCAATGCCCCTTGTGCTCGCTCGCGCCGCCCCTGGCGGCGATCGAGTCGACCTTGAACTCGACATCGACGGTCCCGGCCTTCTCGAAGGTCAGCGTGCCCTTCATCATCTCGCCCTGCTTGAGCGGCTGCTTCAACTCCATGAACATGATGTGGTAGCCGCCGGGCTTGAACTCGATCGTCTTGCCGGCGGGCAGTTCGACGCCCTGTTCCAGCGGCCGCATCGTCATGATGCCGTCCTTCACCGCCATTTCGTGGATTTCCGAACGCGCGGCGAAGGGCACCGAGACCGAAACGAGCCGGTCGGCAGCCGAGCCGGTGTTCTCGATCGAGAGATAACCGCCGCCGACCTTGGCGCCGGCCGGCGTGGCGCGCGACCAGGGATGGCCGATCTTCAGCGGCCCGGCCTTGAACTCATGGGCGGAAGCGAAGCCGGCGGAGACCAGAAGAGCCGCGGCGGCGAGCGAATGGGAAAGCTTCATGATGGATGTCCCGAACGAAAGGGCCGCTGGCGCAGCCTCGTGACGAGGTGCCGTCGCTCCCAAGCGAAGCAAACAGGCTGGAATTGGATGCGGATGGGCAGGCTGAGGTTTCAGCCTGCCGGCGGCGCGCGCGATTGCGCGAGCCCGGCGGCGAAACGATGCGGGAGGCCTTCGGCCACCGGCAAGGGCGCCGGCAGGTGAACGGCGAGCCGCCCCGGCTCCGGCGCGCGATCAACCGGCGGGCCGGCGAGCACCGGATTGAGCGGGCAGCCCTTGCAATGGGTGAGCTCGCCCCGCGGCACCGGCTGGCCCCCGTCGGGCACCGGCGCGCCCGAGCAAAGCACGACGCCATCCGAACTGCCGAACGCCGCCATGGCGGGAGCCGGCGCGAGCGCCAGGGCCATGACGCAAAGCGCATAGGCCGTCGCCAGCCAGGCTCCGAGCCCGGAACGGCGAAGACGATCGAGAAGGGCGGCGCGAGCCTGCATGGCCGCAAATGGCGCCGCTTTCCCGGCTTCGTCAAGCCGCGCATTGCCGCATGCTTGGCGCGGTGCAAAGAGCGCACGGAGAATATTCTTCTCCGCCGTATCGTTTCTTCAGAAGAACGATCCGGTTGACAAAGAGGACGATCCCGATCAGATTGCAGGTGTTCCCGGAGCAATCGGGGAGCCGCGGAGATTTGAGCAGCAGCTTGCGCCGCGTCACCAAACGCTAAAGCGCCACGACTGGGTCGTGGGCTCCAGATCGAGGAGACTGACATGACCATTGTGAAAGCCAGCCGAAGCCAATCCTGCTTCCGCCTGATGTCCTGCCGCTGTCGACGCTGAGATCGCGAGGCCGAGAGGCCTTTCCCATCCGATCGTTCCGACACGTGCCGCATCGACGGCAGAAGGCAGTTCCATGTCCCAGCTTCATTCCCTTCCCGCCCGGGCCCGCCCGGCGCAGCAGGCCTATGTCATCGAGCTCGGCGAGGCCCAGATCGGGCTCGTGAGCCGCCGCGCCGACGAGCGCGACTTCACATTCGTCTCGGCTTCCGCCGCCTTCCGGGCGCTGGACGGGCAGCGCTTCGCAACGCCCGGCGCTGCCGAGACCGCCGCGCGCCGGCTCTTCCGCTCGCAGCGGCGCGCGCCGCTGCTGCTGGCTTCGTGAGGCGGCGATGCAGCTCCTCTCCACCCTCTGGAACGGTCTCGCGGCGTGGTTCGTCCAGGCCGTCCCCGCCAGTTTCGACCCGCTCGACGCCGCGACCGCGGACGACCAGCGCCGCTCGGTCCATGACGTGACCATCGAGCAGCTCGGCATCGCCCACTGGTCCTGCCACACGCATTTCTGAGGACATGATGAACGCCCCCGTCAGACCCGGCACGCTCGGTGCCGGCGCGACTTCCGTCGCCTTGCCCCTATCGTCGCCCGAGACGGCCATCCGCTTCGAGCGGGTCGGCAAGACCTATCCGGGCCGCCGCGGCCAGTTGCCGGTCGGCGCGCTCGCCGGAATCGATCTCGACGTCCCCGCCGGCACGATCCTCGGCGTGATCGGTCGCTCGGGCGCCGGCAAGTCCACCCTGATTCGCCTCGTCAACGGGCTGGAATGCGCCACCGAGGGGCGCATCCTGATCGAAGGCACCGATGTCACGGGTCTCACCGAATCCGGCTGGCGCCAGCAGCGCCGGCGGATCGGCATGATCTTCCAGCATTTCAACCTGCTCTCGTCGCGCACGGTCTTCGACAATGTCGCGCTGCCGCTGGAGATCGCCGGCGCCGGTAAGGCCGAGATCGCCGCGAAGGTGGCGCGGCTGCTCGCGCTGGTCGGGCTCTCCGACAAGAGCGCGCGCTATCCGGCCGAGTTGTCGGGCGGGCAGAAGCAGCGCGTCGGCATCGCCCGTGCGCTCGCCACCGATCCGAAGGTGCTGCTCTGCGACGAGGCGACCTCGGCGCTCGATCCCGAGACGACGCGCTCGATCCTCGCCCTGCTCCGCCAAGTCAATCGCGAGCTCGGCATCACCATCCTGCTGATCACCCACGAGATCCCCGTCATCAAGGAGATCTGCGACCGCGTCGCGGTGATCGAGGGCGGGCGGATCGTCGAGCAGGGCGAGACCTTCGAAGTCTTCACCAACCCGCAGCACCCGACCACGGCGAGCTTCGTCGAGACGGTCACCGGCGTCGAACTGCCGGAACATCTCACTCACCGCATCCGCAAGGACGCGCGTCCCGGCGACAATATCGTGCTGCGCATCACCTTCCTCGGCGAGAACGCGACGGCGCCGGTGATCAGCCGGCTCAGCGCCATCGTCGGCGTCGACGTCAACATCCTGGCCGGGCGGATCGACGCCATCGCCGGCCAACCCTTCGGCAGCCTGCTCGTCTGCGTGCCCGCGCGCGCGCCGGAGAGCGATGCCGTGCTCGGCGCCCTCAGGAACCTCGGGCTCAAGGCGGAGGTGATCGGCCATGTCTCCTGAGATCATCCGCCTGATCGCGCAGTCGACGCTGGACACGCTCGCCATGGTCGCGGTCGCAGCCGGGCTCGGCACGCTGTTCGGCCTGCCGCTCGGCGTCTTCCTCGCCACCAGCAAGCGCGGCGAACTCTTCGCGGCGCCGGCCGCCAACCTTCTGCTGGGCACGCTGGTCAACGCCACGCG
Source organism: Bosea sp. ANAM02 (assembly GCF_011764485.1). NCBI lineage: Bacteria > Pseudomonadati > Pseudomonadota > Alphaproteobacteria > Hyphomicrobiales > Alloboseaceae > Allobosea > Allobosea sp. ANAM02. Next base: position 4,915,358 of record NZ_AP022848.1, read on the forward strand.
CTCGACGCCCTTCATCATCCTCGTCGTCGCGATCATCCCGTTCACACGGCTGATCGCCGGCACCTCGATCGGCACCGGTGCCGCGATCGTGCCGCTCACCGTCGCGGCGACGCCCTTCATCGCCCGCCTGATCGAAGGCGCGGTGCGCGAGGTCGACCAGGGGCTGGTCGAGGCCGCGCGCGCCATGGGCGCCACACCCGTCCAGATCGTGCGCAAGGTGCTGGTGCCCGAGGCCCTGCCGGCGATCGTGCTCGGCCTGACGCTGGCGCTGGTCAGCCTGATCGGCTTCTCGGCCATGGTCGGCGCGGTCGGCGGCGGCGGGCTCGGCGATCTCGGCATCCGCTACGGCTACCAGCGCTTCATGCCGGACGTGATGGCGGCGGTCGTCGCCGTGCTCATCGTCCTCGTCCAGCTCGTCCAGAGCATCGGCGACCGGCTCGCCCGCCATCTCAACAAGCGCCTGCGCCACGCCTGACGCTGACCCGTTCATCCGCATCCATTGAAGGAAACGACACCATGACGACCCTCATCAACCGCCGCGCCGCGCTGCTCGCCGGCTTCACCCTGACGCTCTCCGCCGTGCCCGCCCTTGCCCAGCAGAACCAGGTGGTCCGCATCGGCGTCTCGCCCGGCCCGCATGCCGAGATCCTGGGGAAGGTGAAACCCATCCTCGCCAAGAAGGGCATCGACCTCAAGATCATCGAGTTCTCCGACTATGTCGTGCCGAACCAGGCGCTCGATGCCGGCGAACTGGAGGCCAACTCCTTCCAGAACCAGCCCTATCTCGACAACCAGGTGAAGGATCGCGGCTTCAAGATCGAGAGCGTCGGCCTGACCGTGAACTTCCCGCTCGGCATCTACTCGGCCAAGTACAAGGACTGGTCGCAGGTGCCGGATGGCTCCACCGTCGCGATCCAGAACGACCCGACCAATGGCGGCCGCTCGCTCCTGCTGCTGCAGGACAAGGGCGTGATCAAGCTGAAGGACGGCGTCGGCTTCAAGCCGAGCCCGGCCGATATCGTCGGCAACCCGAAGAAGCTGAAGATCATCGAGATCGAGGCCGCGCAGACCCCGCGCTCGCTGGCCGATGTCGCCGCCGCCGCGATCAACACCAATTATGCCGTCGATGCCAAGATCGATCCGGCCTCGGCGATCCTGCGCGAGGACGCCAAGGGCCCCTATGTCAACCTGATCGCCGTGCGCAGCGCCGACAAGGACAAGCCCTGGGTCAAGACGCTGGTCGAAAGCTACCACACGCCCGAGATCAAGGCCTTCGTCGCCGAGCGCTTCAAGGGCGCCGTGCTCGCCGGCTGGTAACCGCTCCTCCCACCTGGCTCTCCAGTCAACATAGCCAGGCGCCTTGCCCCGGATGCAGATCGCATCCGGGGCTTTTCTTTTGCCGGGAACCACGACGTCATTCCGGGGCTTCGCGTTAGCGAAGAGCCCGGAACCCATGAACACGACGCAGCTCCAATTCGTCATGCTCGCCCTTGTGGCGAGCATCCACGTCTTGAACACGCCCCTGGACCAACGAAGACGTGGATGGTCGGGACAAGCCCGACCATGACGAGGAGAGTCGCCTGAAACCGTCGTGTCCATGGGTTCCAGGCTCGGCCCTGCGGGCCGCCCCGGAATGACTGCGCGGTTCTTCTGGCAGCTCAGCGCGGCAGCGGGCCGAAGGCGAAGAACTGGGTCTCGCCGGAGGAATCGTCGACGCCGTCATTATCGGTGACGACGAAGAGGTTGCCGGCCTTGTCGACCGTCATGCCCTCGACCTTGTCGAGGCCGTAGCCGCCGGCCTTCATCAGGTCGGGCGTCAGGTCGCGCAGCAGGGTCTTGGTCACCGTCGGGATCTCCGCCGCCCCGATCGCCGCCGGCTTCAGGCTCTTGACCGAGAAGGTCTGCAGCGTCTTCACCGCCTTGGCGCCGAAGCCGTTGTCGCGCTCGATCACGGCGAAGCGGTCGTCACCGAGCGCCACGAGTTCCGACAGGCCCATCCAGAAGCCCGCAGCCGGTTGCGACAGCGGATAGTGCAGCACGCCCCATTCCTTGGTCGCGGGCTTGTAGGAGAGGATCTTGGCCTTGCCCTTGGGGTCGTCCTTCCATTCGCGCTGGACGGCGAGCCAGACGGTCTCGTCCGCGCCCGTGCCGGTCACCGTCACGCCCTCGAAGCCGAAGCGGACCGCGTGCCTGGCGAGCGCCTCCGGCAAGACGATCTCCTCCTCGACCTCGCCCTTGGCCGAGACCCGCAGCAGCTTGTCGGCGAGCACCGCGTCCTTCTTCTCGGGATTGCCCTCGGAAGCGAGCCAGAAGCCGCCGCCCTCGCGGGTCGCAATGCCTTCGAGATCGTAAGAGGCCGGCTTGCCGTCCCTTGTCACGGTGAGCGCGCCGGTGATCTTCGCAGGCTTCTGCGTTGCGTCGATCTGGAGGATACGCGAGGGCGAATAGGCGCTGTCGGTGATCGCGAAGAGCTTGCCCGGCGCCGTACGATCGGCGGCGAGGCCGGAGAGCGCGCCCCAGCCGATCGGCAGGCCGTTCTCGTCGGCGGACTGGATCGTCGGGTAGGCGGCGGCCTGTTCGGCGCGGCGATAGATCATCACGGCCGAGCGAGCACCGCCCTTTGCGCCGACATCGGTCTCGGAGGCCGAGACGAAGAGGTCGCGCTGCGGGATGGCCAGCAGGCCCTCGGGACCGATGCCGGTCGGCAGCGCCTGCAGGAAGCGCGGCGCCTTGCCCGCCCCCTCGTCCTTGTAGACCAGCACCAGCGAGGCGCGCTCCAGTCCGACGAAGATCAGGCGATCGTTGCCATAGGTCGCGACCTCGATGCCCTCGGGCTCGCTGCCCTTCGCGGCCGAGCGCTTCTCGGGATAATGGCCGAGGCGCATGGCGATATGGTCGACATCGGAACCGGAATCGAACTCGACCGTGCCATCCTTGCGGAAGATCGTGAAACCGCGCGAGCCGCCCTTCCAGTCGCCCTCATTGGCGGTGACGAAGCGGTCATTGTCGAGCCAGCGCACCGCGTCGGGTTCGCGGGCGACGCCCTTCAGCTCCTCGGTCGGGCTGATCCTGCCGTCGCGGGTCTTGTCGATGGCCTTGAGATCGACCGAGCCGGCGGAAAAATGCGTCACGAGCTTGCCGGTCTTCGAGTCGACGATGGCGAGGTGATTGTTCTCCTGCAGCGTCACCACGACGAGTCCGTCCTGGTTGACGTCGACGAATTCCGGCTCCGGATCGGTCGGCTCGACCGCCGCGATGCCCGTGAGGTCGACGACCTGGCGGGTGGCGCACTCGATGGCGCCGTCCTTGATGCCGATCAGGGTGAGGTTGCCGGCGGGGAGCTGCGGCAGGGCGCCTTTGTTGAGCTTCTCGTCACGCTCGTTCTCGATGGCGATGACGATCTTGCCCTTGTCCCTGGTCAGCGTGACCGAGTCGGGCTGACCGCCGAGATCGCATTTCGCCACGACCTGCTTCGTCTTGAGGTCGACGGTGGCGAGATGGCCGGCCGGCTCCTTGAAATTGTCGCCGGAGGTGACGACGGCGACGAAGGCCTTGTCGCCGAGAATCGTCACCGAAGTGGATTCGCCTTCGAGCGGCACGAAGCCGGCGGGCCTGGGATCGGCGGGGTCGGCGATGTCGATGATCCCCAGCGCCTTCTGCTCCGCGTCGGTATAGGCGAGCAGCGTGCCGTCGCCATTGGCCGCGATGATCTCGGAGACGGTCTTCTTCTTGGGATCGCGATCGGCCGGCAGATTCTGCGGCACGGAGAAGGTGGCGATCCGGTTGAAGAGCGGCTCGGCCATGGCCGTGCCGCTGAGCAGGACAGCGGCAAGAGCCGCGAGGACGAGAGGCTGGCGCATGGGTGCTCACCGCTGACGGGGACAGAGACCCGTCGGCTAGTCAGCCCATGCGACAGTCAGATGACGGTTTTCACCGAAGGGCGGCAGCGTCGCCTGAAGGCAGGGCCGCGTCCGAGCGCTTGAAGCCGATGACTTCCAGCTCGGTCACGATCGCGACCGCGGCCGCCTGGGCCAGGACGAAGGCGATGCCGAACCCGGTCGGTGCGAACCAGCCCATCAGCAGGATCGCGATGCTGTCGGCGATCCAGAGCAGATTGACACCGATCACGGCGCAGACCGCGAGGCGCGGCAGGCTCTTGCGGCCTGCGAACCAACCCAGCAGCGCCGCGCAGGGCAGCAGCACGAGCCCGGCGCCGCGCAGGAATTCCGCGGGCAGGCCGAGCGGGGCGGCGAGCGGTCCGGCGGCCGCGGCGAGCATCAGGCCCAAGCCGGCGCAGGCGGCTGCATCGAGGGCGAGAGCGTTGCGCAGAAGGGGCGAGGACTGGATGAGCGACATGGCATTCTCCCGGTTTTATGGGCCTCAAGCCCGTTTCGATGAGGGGAATGCTGACGGAACCGCGTCGGCCCGTCGATTAAGCGGGAGGTAATTGGAACCGACCGCCGGGATCGCTAGCGTCTGCGCCATGAACACACATCAGCCTCCCCCGATCGGCGCGCTGCTGCGCGACTGGCGCCAGCTCCGCCGCTTCAGCCAGCTCGATCTCGCGCTCGAAGCCGAGATCTCGCAGAAGCATCTGAGCTTCATCGAAAGCGGCCGCTCTCGGCCCAGCCGCGAGATGGTCCTGCTCCTGGCCGAGCATCTCGGCGTGCCCCTGCGCGAGCGCAACGCGCTGCTGCTGGCGGCGGGCTATGCCCCGATCTATCCGGAGCGTTCGCTGGAAGACCCGTCGCTGGACGCCGCCCGCGGCGCGATCGACCTGATCCTCAGGGGGCACGAGCCCTATCCGGCCGTCGCCGTCGACCGGCACTGGTCGCTGCTGGCCTATAACAACGCGGTGACGCGGCTGCTGGAGCTCGTCACGGATGCGGAGCTGCTCAAGCCGCCCGTCAATGTGCTGCGCCTGTCGCTGCATCCGCACGGGCTCGCGCCCTTCATCCTCAATCTCGCGGAATGGCGCGCCCATCTGCTCGCCAGGCTGCGCCAGCAGGTGCGCGCGACGGCAGACGCGCGCCTCGGCGAGTTGCTGGGCGAGCTGATGAGCTATCCCCATCCCGGCACGGGCACGCGCCATGAAGCCGAGGCGGAAGCGGCCATCGTCGTACCCATGCAATTGAAACTGGGCGAGACCGTGCTGTCGCTGATCTCGACGACGACCGTGTTCGGCACGCCTGTCGACATCACTCTTTCGGAGCTGGCGCTGGAGACCTTCTTTCCTGCCGATGCGGCGACGGGCGAGGCTTTGCGGGCCCTCGCTGCACACGCTGACGGCAAAGCCTAAGGCCTGGAACCTTTCCCTGAAGCGCCGGTTCTTTCAGCGGAAAACGGCCGGGGGCCGTCTCTTCAGGAAGGACAGCACGATGGGCAGCACGACCGACAAGATCAAGGGCATGGCCAACGAGGCCGCCGGCAACGTCAAGCAGGCCGCCGGCAAGGCGTTCAACAAGCCGGAATGGGAGGCCGAAGGCGCCGCCCAGGAGCTGAAGGGCGAAGCCCAGCAGGCGCTCGGCAAGGGCAAGGACGCCGTGAAGAAGGCCGTCGACAAGGTTTGAGGCATCCGCCTCTCTCGAAATGAAAAGGGCCGCCCATCGGGCGGCCCTTTAATGATTCGATATGCAAAACCACGGTGTCATCCCGGACGCAGCGAAGCGGAGATCCGGGATCCATTCCGGAGCGCCTCCGACAAAGCTTCAGGCATGGATCCCGGGTCTCCCTTCGGTCGCCCGGGATGACCCGCGCTTGTTGGGAGGCTTGCACCAAGGGCTCAGGCTGTGCCGCCGAGGCCGCCGAGGAAATCCTTGACCCGGCCGAAGAAGCCGGCCGTCTCGGGATGGTTGCTGTGCGAGCTCTCGCGCTCGAACTCCTCCAGCAATTCGCGCTGGCGGGCCGTCAGCTTCTGCGGCGTCTCGACCACGACCTGGATGTAGAGGTCGCCGACCTCGCGCGAGCGCAGCACGCTCATGCCCTTGGCCTTCAAACGGAACTGCTTGCCGGTCTGGGTGCCCTCGGGGATCTTCACCCGCGCCTGCTCGCCGGAGAGCGTCGGCACCTCGATCTCGCCGCCGAGCGCGGCCGAGACCAGCCCGATCGGCACGCGGCAGAACAGGTCGGCGCCATCGCGCTGGAAGATCGCGTGCGGCTTGATCGAAAGGAAGATGTAGAGATCGCCGGCAGGCCCGCCGCGCAGGCCAGCCTCGCCCTCGCCGGCGAGCCGGATGCGCGTGCCGTCCTCAACGCCGGCGGGGATGTTCACGGAGAGCGTGCGCTCGCGCGTGACACGGCCGGCGCCCTGGCAGTTCTTGCAGGGGTCGTCGATGACCTCGCCGCGGCCCGAGCAGGTCGGGCAGGTGCGCTCGACTGAGAAGAAGCCCTGGTTGGCGCGGACGCGGCCATGGCCGCCGCAGGTCGGGCACTGGCGCGATTTCGAGCCGGGCTTGGCGCCGGTGCCCGAGCAGGATTCGCAGGAGACCGAGGTCGGCACCCGGATCGACTCGTTCTTGCCGGTGAAGGCCTCTTCCAGCCCGATCTCGAGGTTGTAGCGCAGGTCGGCGCCGCGCTCGCGGCCATTGGCGCCGCGTGCACCGCCACGGCGGGCATCGCCGAAGAAGGAATCGAAGATATCCGACATGAAGTCGGAGAAATCGGCATTGCCGCCGGGGCCCCCGCCGCCGCCATTCTCGAAGGCCTGGTGGCCGAAGCGGTCATAGGCGGAGCGCTTCTGGCCGTCGGAGAGGACCTGATAGGCCTCGTTGATTTCCTTGAACTTGATCTCGGCTTCCTTGTTGCCGGGATTCTTGTCCGGATGGTGCTGCATCGCGAGCTTGCGGAACGAGGTCTTGAGCTCGACCTCCGTCACGGTCCGGCTGACGCCGAGGATCTCGTAGTAATCGCGCTTCGACATCGAAATGTCTGTCCCCGCAGCTTTGACGCGGCATGGCCGGGCAGCGAGCCCGGCCATCCGTATAGCCTGCAATTCCAGGACGAGATGGCCGGATCGAGCCCGGCCACAACGTCGCTTGCGTTACGAGCGCGCGATCACGCGCTCTTCTTCTTGTCGTCCGAGACGTCCTTGAAGTCGGCGTCGATGACGTCGTCCTTCTTGGCCTCCTCAGGCTGCTCGCCCTCAGGAGCAGCGCCCTCGGCCTGGCTCGCCGCATACATCGCTTCGCCGAGCTTCATCGAAGCCTGCATCAGCTCGTTGGTGCGGGCTTGGATGGCCTCGGCATCGTCGCCGGTCAGCGCGGTCTTGAGCGCCTCGACGGCGGACTCGATCGCGCCCTTGTCGGCCTCGGAGACCTTGTCGCCATAGTCCTTCAGCGACTTCTCGGTCGAGTGCACGAGGCTCTCGCCCTGATTCTTGGCCTCGACCACCTCGCGGCGCTTCTTGTCCTCGGCGGCATTCGCCTCGGCATCCTTCACCATCTTCTGGATGTCGGCCTCGCTGAGACCGCCGGAAGCCTGGATCTTGATCTGCTGCTCCTTGTTGGTGGCCTTGTCCTTCGCCGTCACGGAGACGATGCCGTTGGCATCGATGTCGAAGGTCACCTCGATCTGCGGCATGCCGCGCGGGGCCGGCGGAATGCCCATCAGGTCGAACTGGCCGAGCAGCTTGTTGTCGGCCGCCATCTCGCGCTCGCCCTGGAAGACCCGGATCGTCACCGCGTTCTGGTTGTCCTCGGCGGTGGAGAAGACCTGGCTCTTCTTGGTCGGGATCGTGGTGTTGCGGTCGATCAGGCGCGTGAACACGCCGCCCAGCGTCTCGATGCCGAGCGAAAGCGGGGTCACGTCGAGCAGCAGCACGTCCTTGACGTCGCCCTGGAGGACGCCGGCCTGGATCGCGGCGCCGATGGCGACGACCTCGTCAGGATTCACGCCCTTGTGCGGCTCCTTGCCGAAGAACTGCTTCACGACCTCCTGCACCTTCGGCATGCGGGTCATGCCGCCGACGAGGACGACCTCGTCGATCTGGCCCGCCGACAGGCCGGCATCCTTGAGCGCCTTCTTGCAGGGCTCGATGGTGCGCTGGATCAGGTCGTCGACCAGGCTCTCGAACTTGGCGCGCGAGAGCTTGATGGCGAGGTGCTTCGGACCCGAGGCATCCGCCGTGATGTAGGGCAGGTTGATCTCGGTCTGGGCCGCGCTCGACAGCTCGATCTTGGCCTTCTCGGCCGCTTCCTTCAGGCGCTGGAGCGCGAGCTTGTCCTTCTTCAGGTCGATGCCCTGCTCGCGCTTGAACTCGTCGGCGAGATACTCGACGAGGCGCATGTCGAAATCCTCGCCGCCGAGGAAGGTGTCGCCGTTGGTCGACTTCACCTCGAAGACGCCGTCGCCGATCTCGAGGATCGAGACGTCGAAGGTGCCGCCGCCGAGGTCATAGACCGCGATGGTGCCGGAGGACTTCTTCTCGAGGCCATAGGCCAGCGCAGCCGCGGTCGGCTCGTTGATGATGCGCAGCACTTCGAGGCCGGCGATCTTGCCGGCGTCCTTGGTGGCCTGGCGCTGGGCGTCGTTGAAATAGGCGGGGACCGTGATGACGGCCTGGGTGACGGGCTGGCCGAGATAGGCCTCCGCCGTCTCCTTCATCTTGGTCAGCGTGAAGGCCGAGATCTGCGACGGCGAATAGTCCTTGCCGTCGGCGGACACCCAGGCGTCCCCGTTCGAGGCCTTCGTGATCTTGTAGGGGACCAGCTTCAGGTCCTTCTGCGTCATCGGGTCCTCGAAGGTCCGGCCGATGAGGCGCTTGATCGCGAAGAAGGTGCGCTCCGGGTTGGTGACGGCCTGGCGCTTCGCAGGCTGACCGACCAGACGCTCGCCGTCATCCGTGATGGCGACGATGGAAGGCGTGGTGCGCGCGCCTTCCGAATTCTCGATGACCTTGGGCGTCGAGCCTTCCATCACTGCTACGCAGCTGTTGGTCGTGCCGAGGTCGATACCAATGACTTTACCCATGGATGGGATCCCTTTCGATTGAGCAGATCGCCGACCTGCGACGTTTGTGCGCCGCCTGCCGGCCCATGGACCGGATCGCCCCCGCTTCAGCGGCGAACGAAACCGGCATTCCACGTTTGACGGTGGTTAAACCGCCCCTTGGCGGCGTATATAGTGAGGGTGTTCCACCCCTTGCAAGACAGGCGAGCCGATTAAGAATCGGGAGTTCCGGCCGGACCGCCACCGCAACGTGCTTTCTAACCCGGTGTGACCTTCCCGTCCTTGCGTCAGCCCGCCCGCGCCTGCATGCAGAAAGGCCGTTCCGGCTTCACTGGGCCGCCATGACAAGACCGACGCGCCTCATCCTCGCCTCAGCCGCCTTCGCCGCCGCCGTGACGGCTGCGCATGCGCAGCCGCTTCAATTGCCGGGCGCCCAGCCCTTCAACGCGCCGGGAACCCAGCAGGCGGCGCCGCCCTCCCAGGCCGGCGCGCCGGCGGCCCCGCGGCCGCCGAGCATGCCCGCCATCAAGGTCGCGGGCGAGGACGCCATCCTCGGCAGGATCCTGCATCGCCACGGCCATCACGGCGAGGCGGTTTTCGCGAAGACGGCGACCGGCTACGGCCTCAAGCTTGGTCTCGACGGCTTCCAGAGCACGAATTTGATGGAGCCCTGCGCCGTCTCCTTCGGCGATGCCCCCGTCCCCGTCACCCCGCTCGGGCGACCGGCCGGCGTCCCCCGCTACAAGCTGGAGGCGCCGATCTGCCCGATCGTCTTCGACGTGCTCGACGGCGCCTTCCTCGTGGTCGAGCCGGCGGAGCCCTGCATCGTCGAGGCCGCGCAGTGCCGGATCGACCCGCGCGGGCTCTGGGGGCCTGATGCCCGCACCGTCGCCGGGCAGGCCAAGGAGATCGAGAAGGCGCGCGGCGGCGCCGAGCGCGCCGTGCGCGAGGGCTATCGGACGCTGACCGCCAAATCCGATGCCGTCGAGCAGCGCGTGATCGCCCGCGAACAGGCCGGCTTTTCCGCCGAGCGCGAAATGATCTGCCGGGATTTCCAGCGCGAGGGCCAGTTCGGTTTCTGCGGCGCCCGCATCACCGAGGCGCGGGCCGCTTCGCTGCGCGCCCGGCTCGGGCTCAATACCGAACCGAAGCCGGCGGCCGCCAAGCCGAAGCCGCGCCCGAAATCCGCGCCGCTGCCGCTGACACCGACGCAGTAGCGGGGTCATAAAGCGCTGTCATCCCGTGCGCGCTGCGGCATGACATGCCGCTGCGCAGACACGGGACCGCATGACGAGAAGGCGCCCTCTCCGGAGGACGGTCCCGCATCTGCGCAGCAGCACTGCGTGCCGCAGCGCGTGCGGGATGACAGCTTCAACCCATCCGTACCGCGAGCGCAGCCTCGTCGAGCCCGGCCAGCGCATCGACCAGGTGCATCGCGAAACTGCCGGGGCCGGCGGCTCGTTCGGCCGCGATCTCGCCGGCGATGCCGTAGGCGGTGAGCGCCGCCGCGGCCGCGATCACAGGATCGGGCTCGATCGCCCGGCAGGCGGCGATCAGCGCGCTCGATGCGCAACCGAGGCCGGTCACCTTGCTCATCAATTCATGGCCATGCGCGAGCGACAGGCTGCGCTCCTCCGTCTCGATGCGGTCGACCGCGCCGGTGGTGACGCGCACGATGTCGCGCCGCAGCGCGAAAAGCGGCTCCAACGTCGCCATTTCCGTGGCGTTGCCGCGCACCAGCACGTCGAACAGCGCGAGCACGTCGCCGACCAGCCGCAGCCGCAAGGGCGAGAGCTCGACGAAGACCGGGTCGAGCACCAGCGGGATGCGGCGCTCCTGCGCGACACCGACAAGCTTGGGAATGGCGCGTTCACCTTCGAGGCTGAGCGTGCCGAGATTGATCAGGATCGCGCCGGCTCCCGCCGCGACGGCCTCGACCTCGTCGGGATGGCTCGCCATCGAGGGCACGGCCCCGAGAGCGAGAAGCATGTTGGCGGTGACGTTCTGTGCCACCGTATTGGTCAGGCAATGGACGCGCGGGCGGCGCCTGGCCACCCGCGCGAGGATCGATGCGACGCGGCCTGCGTCGAGCTTTTCGTTGAAACCGCTCATCCGGCAGCAGGTAGATAAATACTCCCGCCCTTGTCGAGGAATTCCTTCGATTTCGCAGCCATGCCCTGTTCCCTGATTTCGATCTGCGCCGCCGCTTGATCGCGCGCCATAGCTTCAAGGTTCGCCTGCTCGTTGTCGCTCATCGCCAGCACCTCGGCGCGCAGATCCTGCGTGATTTTCATCGAGCAGAATTTCGGCCCGCACATCGAGCAGAAATGCGCGACCTTGTGGGCGTCCTTCGGCAGGGTCTCGTCGTGGAATTCCCGCGCCGTATCGGGATCGAGCGCCAGATTGAACTGATCCTCCCAGCGGAAGTCGAAACGGGCGCGCGACAGCGCGTCGTCCCGGATCTTCGCGGCGGGATGGCCCTTGGCGAGATCGGCGGCATGGGCCGCGATGCGGTAGGTGATGACGCCGGTCTTGACGTCATCGCGGTTCGGCAGGCCGAGATGCTCCTTCGGCGTGACGTAGCAGAGCATGGCGCAGCCATACCAGCCGATCATCGCGGCGCCGATGCCCGAGGTGATGTGATCGTAGCCCGGCGCGATATCGGTGGTCAGCGGTCCGAGCGTGTAGAAGGGCGCCTCGCCGCACTCGCGGAGCTGCTTGTCCATGTTCTCCTTGATCTTGTGCATCGGCACATGGCCTGGGCCCTCGATCATGACCTGACAGCCCTTGTCCCAGGCGATCTTGGTGAGCTCTCCCAAGGTCTCCAGCTCGGCGAACTGGGCGCGGTCATTGGCATCGGCGATCGAGCCCGGACGCAAACCGTCGCCCAGCGAGAACGAGACGTCGTAGCGGCGCATGATCTCGCAGATCTCGTCGAAGCGCTCGTAGAGGAAGCTCTCGCGATGATGGGCGAGGCACCAGCGCGCCATGATCGAGCCGCCGCGCGAGACGATGCCGGTGACACGGTTCGCCGTGAGGGGGACGTAAGGGAGGCGCACGCCGGCATGGATGGTGAAATAGTCGACGCCCTGCTCGGCCTGCTCGATCAGCGTGTCCTTGAACACCTCCCAGTCGAGTTTGATCGGATCGCCGCCGACCTTCTCCAGCGCCTGATAGATCGGCACGGTGCCGATCGGGACCGGCGAGTTGCGGAGGATCCAGGAGCGGATGTTGTGGATGTTGCGGCCGGTGGAGAGGTCCATCACCGTGTCGGCGCCCCAGCGGACCGCCCAGACCAGCTTCTCGACCTCCTCGGCGGCGCCGGAAGTGACGGCGGAATTGCCGATATTGGCATTGACCTTGACCAGGAAATTGCGGCCGATCGCCATCGGCTCCAGCTCGGGATGGTTGATGTTCGCCGGGATGATGGCGCGACCACGGGCGATCTCCTCGCGGACGAACTCCGGCGTGACGAATTCCGGCACGTTCGCACCGAAGCTCTCGCCATCGGCATGGCGCTCGCGCGCGCCTTCGAGCATGGCGGCGCGGCCGAGATTCTCGCGATGGGCGACATAGATCATCTCGGGCGTGACGATGCCGGCCCTGGCGAATTCGTATTGCGTCGTGAGCTGGCCGGGCTTCGCCTGCAGGATCGGGCGCTGCGCCGGGCAGGCCGGCACGAGCTGTTCGGCCGAGATGTTGCCGTTATCGGCCGCCGTGACGGCGCGGCCCGGAACCTGCTCGAAACCGCGCGCGTCGAGCCAGGCACGGCGCGGCTGGACGAGGCCGGCATTGAGGTCGATCTTCGCATCGGTCTCGGTGAAGGGGCCGGAGGGGTCGTAGAGGCGCACCGGCTGCTCGGCATCGGTCGTGAGCACGACCTCGCGGAAGGGCACGCGCATCTCGGGGTGTTCGGGCGCGGCGACATAGATCTTGCGCGATCCGATGATCGGCCCGGTCGTGACGCCGGTCGGGGCCGAGAACCTGGGAGCGGTCTTGACGCTGTTCTTCTGGGGTTCGGAATGGGCATTCATCAGGGGATCTCCTCCTTGGTACAGGTCAGGAGATCCGGCGTCGAAGCGGTTCAAGCGCTGTGATGCGGGTGCAGGCCAAGGCTGCACCGCGTTCCAGTCCCTCCGCCGGTATGACCCGGATCAGGTTCGATGGGTTCGGCTTCGAAAGCCGTCTCAGCCCTTGCGGGCACCCCTCGGAACAGCGTGGAAGGTAGATGCGGACGGTCGCGCTGACAAGACGCCTGTCCCGGAGGGCTCGGCATCCCGCCGGCGGTTGCATCGCCCGAATCAAGATGAATACTACCGGATCATCGATTGTGGAGATCACGCCACGCGACACCACGAGGCCTCTTCATGGAAGACGTGAACCGGTTGATTCACGCGATATATGAAGCTTCCCTGGATCAGGATCATTGGTCCGAGGTACTGACGACGCTCGCCGAGATCGTCGGCGGCTGCCATACGCATCTTGTTCTGGCGGATCTGCGGACCGATACGCAATACGTCAACGTCCTGCTGCGAAGCGATCCTGCGGGAGCCGAGGAATATCTGCGCGACTATGCGGCAACGGATTTCCGGGCGCCCCGCGTCCTGCCGGCTCAGCCGGGCCTGATGAGGGACGAGCGCAGCTACGTTTCCGCCGAAGACGCCAGGACGAGCATCATTCATAACGAGTTCCTGCCCCGGTTCGGAATCCACAACATCGCCGGCGCGAACATGCGGGTCGACGACTGCTTCGGCTGGTTCGGCATCTCGACACCGCGCAGGGACACCCCCTTCAGCGAGCGCCAGATGAGCCTGCTCCAGCTGATCGCCCCGCATATCCACCGCGCGCTCAGGATCGCGAAGTCGCAGCGCGACCTCGCGCTCGCCGGGCAGCGGGCGCGGGATGCGCAGGACATCGTCGATGTCGGGATCGTCGTCTTCCAAGACGGCGAGGCGGTGTCGACCAATGCTGCTGCCGAGGCGATCTTCTGCGAGGGCTTCCTGTACCTGCAGCAGGGCAGGCTCGCCTGCTCGAACCGCGCCCAAGCCGCGGCGATCGAGCGGCTGGCGCAGGGCGACGACATCGATGCGCTGACCATCCGCGATGCGCGCGGCGGACGCAGCTACCTGCTGCGCCGCCATGCGCCTTCAGGCCGGGCGGTCGGGTCGGCCCGGGGCTTCGTCCTGTCCGTCATGCGCAGCGAGGCCCGGTCGCCGGTCTCCCTCGCGGATGTCCGCGAGTTCTGCGGCGGCAGCGGTATCACGCCGGCGGAAGCGCAGGCCATCCATGCTTCGCTGACGGATACCGGCCTGGCGGCCCTGGCGGAAACGAGGCGCGTCAATCTCGACACCGTCCGCAAGCAGCTCAAATCCGCGCTGGCCAAGCTGGACGTGGGCTCGCAAAGGCAGTTGCACAGGATGTTCGAGCGCTATCGGATGGTCGGGGACGCGCCGGCAATTCACGCCCGCCATTCCCTGGTTGGGGAATGAAACGGCCGACCGCCTGACCTAGCCTGAGCGAAGCCCGCTCCGGGGGCGTGGTCGAGCTCAAGTCCCTTCAGGGCGATATCGGCCGGTCCCGGGGCAGGCCGATCGTGCGGTCGCGAGACGTGCGGCACGAGGCCGCGCCCGGCCGTCAACCGAAGGTCCAACACCATGCATCGCCATCTCGCCTGCTCGGCTCTTTCACTGGCTTTCATCGCTGGCGCGATGGCGCTTTCGACGGCTCCGGCGGCCGCCGCCTGCATCAGCAACGGGGCGCGCTACTCGCATGGGAGCACGCTGTGCTTCGCGAAGTCGCTCTATCAGTATCGCTGCCTGCCGCCCCGCCGCGACCGGCCGGCCCGATGGGCGCCGATCCAGCGGCTGTCGCTGACGTCCAGCCTCCGAAACCCGCGCGTCTGCGACAATGTCGACCGCGCCTTCGGCAAGCCGTTCGGCTCGCCGATCGGCAGCTGGTGACGAAGGTGGCGCGCCTGTCGAGGCGGCTATGCGCCGCGCTGCTGGTCGGGCTGGCTCTCCTGCCGGGGCCGGCCGGTGCATCTCCCAGCCTCAAGGAAACCGTCGACTGGATCGTCGACAAACTGATCAGGAACGGCAAGAAGCAGAAATACGGTTCATCGGAAGGCGAGTACGCGGAAACAGTGCGGGCTGCGGCCGACGAGTGCCGCCTTGTCGTGACGACCAATGTCTGGCTGGATGGCGACAAGATCAGAACGACGTATGCGATCCCGATGCGGGACCTCAGGATTGTCCGGCGCAAGCCACTCGGGGCCAACTCCAGCTCCTATTGCATGCTCTACATCGCCACGACCAGGAAGACCGTCAAGGTCGACCAGATAGATCAGTTCAGCACGGATCAGCGATGGGATGGCGACGCCTACATCCCGTTCTCGTTCGAAAAGGAGGCGGAGATATTCTCGCGGCTGGAAGCGGCGCTGACGCATTTCTCCAGCCTGTCCAAGAAAAACCCCAAATGCCGCAGCAAGGAGGCCTTCTGAGCGACAGCGCGCACTCGCCCTCGATTGTCCAGGACGGGCATCAGCGAGGTGTCAGGCGCTGACGTCGACGTTTCCGCCCTGCCCGGCCGGCAACATCGCCTTCGCCTGATCGGCGCTCTGCTGGAGCATGGCGAGGAGGCCCTGCTCGGCCTGCGCATTCTGCCTGAGCATCTCGATCGAAAGCGCCTGCTGGGTCGAGGCGGCCTGCATCGTCAGAATGCTGGTGGCTAGGGAGACGGCGTCGCTCATGGCGCGCACCCTAGTCCCGCAACCCTACCAAATCCTCAATCCGACCCTTCAAGGTGCGATGATCGAGGGCACCGGCTTCGGCATCGGCGGATCGCGCTCGGGACGGACCTGCGCCCTGTCCTGGGTTCCGCCGCGCTTCTCTTCGCGGGGTGCCACGCCGCTGGGAGACGCCGGGCGGGCGGTCTCTTCCGCTCGTGGCGCCATCGGCACGTTGGGGGACCGCTGTTTGGCCGGAGACGAGACGGTCTGCGCCCGCGCGACGAACGCGCCCGTCAGGCTCGCGGCGAGCAATCCGGCAAGGATCGGAGCAAGCGTCCTCATGGCGGCATCTCCCTTCGACCATCCCCCGGGAACGAAACAGGCGCAGGGAACGAGTGTTCCCTGCGCCTGCGGAAGAGCAGGGCTGCTTCGGGAGCCGCCCTGCCGGATCGTTACTGGTTCTGGCCGCTCAGCAGCGGCGTGATGCGCCGGAGCGTAACGCGCCGGTTCTCGCGCGAGGCTTCCTGCGTGTTCACCTTCAGGTACTGCTCGCCATAGCCCTGGGTCGTCAGGTTCTCGGGCGGGATCTGG
Organism: Bosea sp. ANAM02; assembly: GCF_011764485.1. NCBI lineage: Bacteria > Pseudomonadati > Pseudomonadota > Alphaproteobacteria > Hyphomicrobiales > Alloboseaceae > Allobosea > Allobosea sp. ANAM02. Next base: position 4,931,622 of record NZ_AP022848.1, read on the forward strand.
AAGTCGCGCGTCAGGATTTCCGCAACCGACTGGGCTCGCCGGTCGGAGAGCGAGAGGTTGTCGACATCGGCGCCGATGGCATCGGTGTGCCCCTCGACGAGGAAGACCTCGTTGGGCGAGCGCTGCAGCGCGCGTTTCACCGAATCCGCGATCACCGCGAGGCGCCGCGCCTGATCCTGCCCGACCTGCCAGGAGCCGGAGTCGAAGTTGATCGTGTCGATATCGACGCTGCGCATCCGGGCACGCAGATCCGGCGAATACCGGACCTCGTCCAGCGTGTAGCGGCGCGGGATCGCGGCGATCGGCGGAGCGGTGATCGTCTCGTAGATCAGGTCCTCGTCGGCCTGGTCCGCATCCACGATATAGCGCTCGCGCGGGATTCGCAGCGGCGGCGGCGGCAGCACGACGACATCGTCGGCGAAGCGGCCCGGGCGGTCCCGCAACGTGTTGTCGATGATGATCACCTCGCGGTTGTCGCGGTCGATGCGGGTGCGGCGGATCAGCCGGCCCTGCTCGTCCGTGACGGTGACGATCCGCGTGCCGTCAGGCCGCTCGAAGACCGTACGCGTTTCGTCGCCGCGGCGCTCGGAGCGGCCCTGCCAGCCCAGGTCGCGGAAGCGCTGGTCCTCGTCGCGGCGGATGATGGCGCGGCCGTCATCGTCGCGGATGATGGTGCGGCCGGGCTCGCGGATGATGGTGACGTCGCCCTCGCGCCGCTCCTCGCGGCGGTTGCGGATATCCTCGAAGCGCTGCGCGCCCTGCGCCGCCATGATGCCGCCGATGACGCCCGCGCCGAGACCGATCGCGCCGGCCACGCCCGGCGAGACGCCGCCGCGGCGGCCCTCACGCTGGGGCGGCTGGCCAGGAGCCCCTGCCGGGGGCTGGCCGGGAGCTGGAGCTGCGCCGGGCTGCGGCGCCGTACCGGGCGCGCCGCCGGAGGGCATGTCGGGAGCCGGCCGGTTCGGTTGAACCGGCGCGGCACTTGCGGGCGGCGTCGGAGCCGTCGTGCCGGGCTGAGTCGGAGCCGGAGTACCGGCCGGAGGCGTTCCCGGAGCGGGACGCGAAGGCCGGGCCGGAGCGGCGCCGGTAGGTGGAGGTGGCGTCGGGGCCGCCGTTCCCGGCTGTGCGGGCGCTGCTGCGGGAGCGCCGGGCTGCGGCGCCGCAGCCGGCGGACGCTGCTGAGGCGGCTGAGCCGAAGGCGGAACGGCGGGGCCGCCACGCGGAACGGCGGAAGGCGCAGCGCCGGCGCCGGATTGGGACGGAGCGCCTGGCGCCGTCGCCGGTGGCGCTCCGGTCGGACGCGACTGGGGCGGCGCAGCGGAGGGCGGCGCGCCGGCGCCCGGCTGAGGCGCAGCACGCGGGGCCGTCGGCGCGGTTGGCGCGGCCGGCGGACGCGGCGGTGTCGGACGGGCAGCGGGAGCCTCGCTTGGAGACGGTGCGGCGCGCGGCACAGCGGGCGCCTCTCGCGGCGTGGCCGGGCGCTCGGTCTGCGGACGTGCGGCCGGTGGCTCGGCGCGCGGCTGCGGGGCCGGAGCGGCAGGCGGTTGCGGCCGGGGGGCAGCCGGGGCGGGCTGTGCCTGCGGCGGACGCGGCGCCTCGGGCCGGGCGGGAGCGGCAGGCCGTTCCGGCCCGCGCTGCTGGCCGGGCTGCGCGTCTTGCGGCGGCTGCGGGCGCTGCGGTCCACGCGGATCATCCCTGTCTCCCGCGGCGGGGGCCTGTGCGACCCGGTATCCGGCCTGAGCAAAGGCCTGTCCGGCTTGCGAAAGGACGAGGGCCGGCAGGACGGTCCCGACCAGCAACCAGCGTTTCGTGCGCATCTCTATTCCCGTCGTTCGTTTCAACCTGCGGGTATCAGGCCGCTTACGGCCTGAACCCCCGATGAAGCGAAAACGGCGGGAATCGGGCAGCGGTTCCGCTGCCGCGGCCTTTTAGAGGCCGGCCTCCTGCTTCACGTAAGCCGCGATCTCGGCATGGGTCGCAAACCAGCAATCGCCCTTCGCCTTGGCCAGGCGGACCAGCTCCTCGAGGATCCAGAAGCGCGAGCGATAGGTGATGATATGCGGATGCATGGTCAGCAGGAAGAGCCCGCCCTCGGCATAGGCTCCCTCGAATTCGCGGCGGAAGATGTCGAAGACCGCTTCCGGCGAGGTGTAGGGCCGGAGCGCCTGGAAGCGATTCATGCTGAGATAGGGCGCGTCGTCGCGAATCCACTCGACCGGCAGTTCGACGATGCCGGTCGGCTCGCCCTTCTCGACGATCTCGTAGGGGTCGTCATCGGCGAAGAGCGAGGAATCGTAGAGCAGGCCGAGCTCGCGCTCGATCGAGAGCGTCACCTCCGAGAAATCCCATGACGGGGTGCGCATGCCGACAGGGCGGATGCCGGTGACCTTCTCCAGCGTATCGGCCGAGCGCAGATGGAGTTCGCGCTCGTTTTCGGGCGGCACGGCCGTGTTGACCTCGTGGATCCAGCCGTGGAGGCCGATCTCGTGGCCGGCACCGATGATGCGGCGCTGCTCTTCCGGATAGAGCAGGGCGGTGACGGCGGGCACGAAGAAGCTCGCCGGGATGTCCTGCCGCTTCAGCAGGTCGAGGATCTTGGGCACGCCGACGCGGTTGCCGTACTGGCCCCAGGAGAGGCGCCCGACCGACTTGCCGCCGTCGCGCAATTCATTGGTCTCGTGATCGACGTCGAAGGAGAGGGCCACGGCACAGCGCGCGCCGTTCTTCCATGTGGCGGGCTTGAGATTGCGGCCGGCGCGGACCTGCTCCACCTTGCCGCGCCAGAGCTCTTCCGGCCACTGCCAGGGCAGGAGTTCATCGGGCTGGCTCGTCATGGTGGCTCTCCTCAGGTCGTCGCAACGCCCGGCAGCACCGGCACCGCCGCGAGCAAACGTTTGGTGTAGTCATGCTGCGGATGGTCGTAGACCGCGCCGGCCGGGCCGCTTTCGACAATCTTCCCGCGATACATGATGGCGACGCGATCGCAGAGATGGCGGACGACCGAGAGGTCGTGAGAAATGAAGATCAGCGTCAGGTCCAGTTCCTGCCGGAGCCTGATCAGCAGGTTGATGATCTGCGCCTGAATGGAGACATCGAGCGAGGCGACCGGCTCGTCGCAGACGACGACATCGGGCTGCATCGCGAGCGCCCGGGCGATAGCGACGCGCTGGCGCTGGCCGCCCGAGAACTGGTGCGGGTAGCGGTCCGCGAAAGCGGGATCGAGCCCGACCGCCGCCAGCCATTGCCGGACGTAAGTCTTCGCCTGCGCACGCTCGACCAGCCCATGCGCCAATGGCCCCTCGGCGATGCTGTCGCCGACCGTCATGCGCGGGTTGAGCGAGGCGAAGGGGTCCTGGAAGATGGTCTGGACGCGCGTCGTGACCTTGTGCGGCGGCTCGCCCGCGCTCATCACCGGCGCACCGTCGATGCGGACGGAGCCGCTGTCGGGCGCATAGATGCCGGCAGCGACACGCCCGAGCGTCGACTTGCCGGAGCCGGATTCGCCGACGAGGCCGAGCGCCTCGCCGCGCTTCAGCACCAGCGTGACGTCGTCGACCGCCTGCACCGCGGCCGGCGCCTTCGCCAGGCCGGCCTTCTGCGCCAGCTTGCGGAAGAGACCGGGCGCGGGAGCGAAGCGCTTGGCGACATGCTCGATGCGGACATAATGCGCTGTATCCGCCGCGTCCGGCAGTGCCTGTTTCACGGCGCGCGGCGGCGGAGCGACGTCGGAACCGACGCCACCCGCGAGCAGCGCGCCGGGCTCCGAGCGCGAAGGCAGCGCATCGAGCAGGGCCCGCGTATAGGCATGCTGCGGATGGGTCAGCACCGACAGCGTCGGCCCGGCCTCGACGATCCTGCCGTGGCGCATGACGCAGATATGGTCGGCCAGTTCGGCGACGACCGCGAGATCGTGGCTGATCCAGATCAGCGCCGTGCCGAGCTCGGCGACCAGTTCCTTCATCTCGGACAGGATCTCGGCCTGCACGGAGACGTCGAGCGCGGTCGTCGGCTCGTCGCAGATGATCAGCTTCGGCCGATGCAGTAGGGCGATCGCGATGGCGACGCGCTGGCGCATGCCGCCGGAGAACTGATGCGGATAGAAATCGACCTTGGCCTCGGCATCGGGAATGCGAACCTGCGCCAGGGCCGCGACGGCACGGCGGCGCGCCTCGGCACCGGAAACAGTCTCATGCGCTTCCAGGGCCAGTCTGATCTGCGTGCCGATGGTCAGCATCGGGTTCAGCGTCATCATCGGGTCCTGGAAGACCATCGAGATCTGCTTGCCGCGGACCTTGCGCAGTTCGGCGGGCGGCAGGCCGGTGAGCTCGCGGCCCTCCAGCTTCACCGAGGAGCCGGGCTCGACGCGGCCGGGCGGATCGATCAGGCCGATGATCGAGAAGCCGGTGATGCTCTTGCCCGAGCCGGATTCGCCGACGAGCCCCATCACCTCGCCACGCTTCAGCGCGAAGGAGACGCCGTCGACAGCCTTCACCACGCCGGCACGCGCGTGGAAATGGGTCGCGAGGTCGGTGACGGCGAGGAGAGGCGCGTCACTCATCGCCCGCCTCCACCGTCATGCTCGCCCCTGTGGCGAGCATCCACGTCTTGAACACCGCCCTCGACCAATGAAGACGCGGATGGTCGGGACAAGCCCGACCATGACGGACAGAGCGCCTCCTGAACCCTCATCGCTTCAGCCTCGGATTGACCTGATCGCGGATGCGGTCGCCGACGAGATTGATGGCGACGATCAGCACGATCAGCGCGATGCCGGGATAGATCGAGATCCAATAGCGGCCCGACAGCATGTATTGGAAGCCGTTGGCGATCAGCATGCCGAGCGAGGGCTCGGTCACCGGCAGGCCGACGCCGAGGAAGGAGAGCGTCGCCTCCAGCGCAATCGCATTGGCGACCTGCACGGTCGCGACCACGATCAGCGGCGGCAGGCAATTCGGGAAGATATGGCGCCAGACCACGCGCCAACCCGGCAACGGCGTCGAGAGCACCGCCTCGACATAGTCCTTGCCGCGCTCGGCCGAGGCCGCGCCATGGGCGGTGCGGGCGAAATAGGCATATTGCGCGGCGGCGAGCGCGGCGATGAGCTGCATCTTGCCCTGCCCCAGCAGAGCCGAGAGGACGAGTGCGAGCAGTATCGCCGGGAAGGCGAGCTGCAGGTCGATAACGCGCATGATGAAGGCTTCTCGGCGCCCGCCGGCATAGGCTGCGCCGATGCCGAGCGCGACGCCGAGCGTGAAGGCGATCGCACCGGCGACCAGTCCCATCTGCAGGGAGATGCGCAGGCCGTAGAGGATGGCCGAGAGCAGGTCGCGGCCCTGCGCATCGGTGCCGAGCCAATGGGTGTAGCCGCCTTCGCCGACATAGCCCGGCGGACGGCGCGCATCGGAGAGCGAGAGATTGGCGAGGTCGTAGGGGTTCTGCGGGGCGACGAGCGGCGCCAGCAGGGCGATGCCGATGATCAGCACGACGACGGCCAGCGCGATGACCGCCGTCCTGCTCTCGCGGAACTCCGCCCAGAAGCGGGCGACGGGAGAAGCGTCCGTCATCGCGCGCCCCCTTTCCGCAACCGCGGATCAAGCCCGACATAGGCGAGATCGACGAGGAAATTGATGGTGATGAAGACGAAGGCGACGAGCATCAGATAGGCGACCATCACCGGCCGGTCGAGCGACTGGATGGAGTCGATGATCAGCTTGCCGATGCCCGGCCAGGAGAAGATCGTCTCGGTGACCACGGCGAAGGCCAGCGTCGAGGCGAATTCGAGGCCGAAGACGGTGACCAGCGGGATCGCGATCAGCCTGAGCACATGCCGGCGCAGCACCGTCCATTCCGAGAGGCCGGCGGCGCGGGCGAATTTCACGGTGTCGGACAGCATGGTCTCGCGCGTGCCGGCGCGGGCGAGACGCGTCATCAGGGCGAGCTTGAAGAAGGCGAGGTTCAGCGCCGGCAGCAGCAGATGGCTCAGCCCGTTCAGCGTCAGGAAGCTCCATTCGACGCCGAGGATCGAGACCGTCTCGCCACGCCCGCCGGCCGGCAGCCATTGCAGCTCCACGGCGAAAGCCATGATCAGCACGAGGCCGATCCAGAAGGTCGGCACGGAGAAGCCGAGGATCGAGACCGTCATGATCAGCTTGGAGGCGACGCTGTCCGGCCGGTAGCCGGCATAGATTCCGGCGGGAATGCCGATCAGGGCCGCGCCGCAGACTGCGGCCAGCGTCAGTTCCAGCGTCGCGGGCAGACGCGACAGGATCAGGTCCATCACCGGCATGCCGAAGACGAAGGAGCGACCGAAATCGCCCTGCAGCACGCGGCAGAGGAAGGTCAGGTACTGCTCCCAGAGCGGCCGGTCGAGCCCGTATTGCGCGATGGTCTGGAGGCGCAGTTCCTGGCTGACATCGGGGCCGATCAGCACGTCGATCGGGTTGCCGATCGCATAGACGCCGACGAAGACCAGCACCGACATGACGAGCATGACGACGAACGCCTGCGCCAGCCGGACGGCGACATGGCCTAGCATGCGGCAGGCCCTGGCAGAACATGCGGTACAGCCCTCATCCTGAGGAGCGCCGCAGGCGCGTCTCGAAGGATGCTCCAGGAAACGCCATCAATGCGAACTGGACCATCCTTCGAGACGCCGCTTCGCGGCTCCTCAGGACGAGGGTTGCGAATGAACCGCCTCACGGCCAGTTCTCCACCATCACGGCCCGCGTCTCCTCGACGCCGATTTGCCAGAGCCGCAGCATCTCGTCGTCGGGCCGCTGGTAGAGGCCATGGAAATTGCCGTCGCCGATGATCTCGCGGCGGTTCGCCGGGCTCGCGGCCTGATACTGGGCGGCGTTGAAGGGCGGCTTCGGCGTGTCCGGCATCGCGACGCCGGCGAGCCGCGTCCAGGGGAAATTCTCCATCCAGGAGGCATGCGAGGCGGCCGGATCGACCGCCTGGACCGCCGCCTGGAATTGCGGCGCCGCCCACCAGTTATGCAGGCGGATGCTGGCGTCGGGATGCGCATCCAGCCATTCGGTCGCGAAGTTCAGCGCCGGCGAATTGCCGCCATGGCCGTTGACGAGGACGATGCGCCGGAACCCAGAGCGGTAGAAGCCGTCGAAGATGTCGCCCAGCAGCGCGGCATAGGTGCTCAAGCGCAGCGAGATGCTGCCTGGGAAATTCAGGAAACCCGGCGTCAGGCCATAGGCGAGGACCGGGAAGACGGGAATGCCGAGCGGCTCGGCCGCCTCCTGCGCCACCCGTTCCGACAGGATCACGTCGGTCGCGAGGCTGAGATAGGCGTGCTGCTCGACGCTGCCGAGCGGCAGCACGCAGCGATCGTCCCGCTTCGCCTGGGCCTCGATCTGCATCCAGTTCAAATCGGCGACACGCACGGCGCGATCCTTGCTTCGCTTTCACAAGCGGTAGACAATCCTGGCAGAGGCCGGTCCGCGACAGGGACTTTAGGGACCCTGCGGAGCATCTGCCGAGGCCAACCTTGACTCTGGGCTTCGGGAGCGTCAAGTTCCATTTGGAACTAAATCGGCCGAGAGATTTCCCCGATGCGACGCGCGCCGACTTCTCCTTCCCGCGCCGATCCGGAGCGCGAGACCGCGCTGGCCGAGCTCGATCCGCTGACCGTGACCAAGCTCTGGGACAATCCCTGCTGGCTGTCCTTCCGCCTGAACTTCATCGCCTTCCGCTTCAACGACCCGGTCTATCGCTGGATCGAGACGCGCTACGGCCTGGTCCGCCCGGAATTCGTCGCGCTCTATGCCGTGGGCCTCCGGGAAGGCGTCGCCGCCAAGAACATCGTGGCTTCCTCCGGCCTGCCCAAGAACACGCTCTCGCGCGCCGTGCAGAAATTGCTGCAGCGGCGCCTGCTCAAGCGCGAGACCGATCCGGACGACCTGCGCAGCTATGTGCTCCATCTCACGCCGGCCGGGCGCAAGATCTTCGACGAGACCATGGTGCCGATGCTCGAACACCAGACGACGATGCTCGCCGCTCTCAGCGAGGGCGAGCAGCGCCAGCTCTGCGCCCTGATGGACAAGCTCGTGATCGCCTCGCCCGCCTGGCCTCAGGAACTCGCTTCATAACCACGAAAAACAGGGGATACCGTCATGACAATCGTGAAGAGCTTCCGCCTCGCCGCCTTCGCCGCCCTGCTCGGCGCCACCGTCTCGACCGGGGCTCTCGCCCAGACGCTGACGATCGGCGTCCGCGCCGGGCCGGAATCGATCGATCCGCATTTCACCGCGACCGGCACCCATGCCGAAGCGCTCAAGCATGTCTTCGACACGCTGACCTGGTCCGGCGACAAGCTGCAGATCGAACCGCGCCTGGCGCTGAGCTGGAAGACGCTGGAGCCGACGGTCTGGGAATTCAAGCTGCGCCCCGGCGTCAAGTTCCATGACGGCTCGGACTTCACCGCCGAGGACGTCAAGTTCTCGATCGAGCGTATCCCGGTCGTCGCGGGGCCGAACCCGACGACGATCTATGTCCGGCGCGTCAAGGAGGTGAAGATCGTCGATCCGCTGACGGTGCATATCGTCACCGACGGGCCGGCGCCGAACCTGCCGAACGATTTCATCCGGCTCTTCATCGTCTCGCACAAGGCCGCCGCCGGCCTGACCAAGGACAATGCCAACGAAGCCTTCAATTCCGGCAAGGCGGCCGTCGGCACCGGCCCCTACAAGTTCGTCTCCTGGACGCCGAAGGACCAGATGGTTCTCGACCGGTTCGACGGCTATTGGGGCGCCAAGCAGCCCTGGGCCAAGGTCGTGCGCAAGGAACTGCCGAACGACGCCGCCCGCGTCGCCCAGCTCAAGGCGGGCCAGGTCGACCTGATCGTGCGCGTGCCCGCCTCCGACGTGCCGACGCTGAAGCGCGACGCCAAGCTCACCGTCAGCACGATCGAGAGCGTCTATCTCTTCAACATGGAGCTCGACATGCGGGACAAATCCCCGCAGGTCAGCGCCAAGGACGGCTCGGCCCTGCCGAAGAACCCGATGCAGGACCCGAAGGTGCGCGAGGCGATCGATCTCGCCATCGACCGGCCGGCGCTGGCGGAGATCGCGATGGAAGGGCTCGGCACCCCCGCAAACCAGTTGGTGACGCCGACGATCGCCGGCTTCAACAAGAGCCTGCCGCCGCTCAAGCCCGACCTCGCCAGGGCGAAGAAGCTGATGGAGGAGGCCGGCTATCCCAACGGCTTCAAGGTCGGCTTCGCCTTCACCAGCGACCGCCTGCCCGGCGACCGGCAGGTCGGCACCTCGATCGCGCAGATGCTGGCGCGCATCGGCATCGAGGTGAACGCCAACGCACAGCCCGGCGCGGTGTTCTTCCCGGCCCGCACGCGCGGCGATTTCTCGATGACGATGTCCGGCTGGGGTACGCTGACGGGCGAGGCGAACTATACGCTCTCCTCCGTGGTCCATTCCAACGACCCGGCCAAGAAGCTCGGCGCCTTCAACGTGCTCGGCTACAAGAATGCCGAGGTCGACAAGCTGATCGAGGACGCCGCCGTCGAGATGGACGAGGCCAAGCGCAACAAGATGCTGTCCGACGCGGCTGCGATCATCGCCAAGGACCGGCCGCGCCTGCCGATCGCCGCCGTCGGTTCCGCCTGGGCGATGCAGAAGGACAAGGTGACGATCAGCCCGCGCGTCGACGAGGACACGCTGGCGATGGACATCAAGCCCGCCAAGAAGTAACGGGGCCGCCTTCAACGCCATGGCCGGTCCCGGCCGGCCATGGCCGCGCACGCTCAAGACCCGACAGGATAAAGACATGACCCTCGCGCTCGCCATCCATGGCGGCTGCGGCACCTTGCCGAAAGCCGAGATGACGGAGGCCGAATGGGCCCAGGCCCGGTCCGACCTCGCCAGCGCCTTGCGGGCCGGCTGGGCGATCCTGAGCAAGGGCGGGGCGGCGGTCGACGCCGTCGAGGCGGCCGTTCGGGCGATGGAGGATTCCCCGCATTTCAACGCCGGCCACGGCGCCGCCTTCAACACCGAAGGCGAGCACGAGCTCGACGCCTCGATCATGGACGGGGCGACGCTGGCCGCCGGCGCGATCTGCGGCGCCAAGCGCATCCGCAACCCGATCGCGGCCGCCAAGGCCTTGATGCTGCGCGGCGATCCCGTGCTGCTCGCCGGCGGCGCCGCCGATGATTTCGCCGAGCACGAGGGGGTGGACACCGTCGAGAACGAGCATTTCTCGACCGAGCGGCGGCGCAAGAACCTCGCCTCGATGAAGCTGCGCGAGATCGTCGGCACCGCCGCCGAGGCGAGCGAGGCGGAAAAGCACGGCACGGTCGGCGCCGTCGCCTGCGACGCGCAGGGCCATCTCGCCGCGGCGACCTCGACCGGCGGCTATACCAACAAGCCGGTCGGCCGCGTCGGCGATTCCCCGATCATCGGCGCCGGCACCTATGCCCGCGACGGGCGCTGTGCGGTCTCCGGCACCGGCAAGGGCGAGTATTTCATCCGCTACTGCGTCGGCCACGAGATCGCGTCGCTGATCGCCTATAAGGGCCTCTCGCTGGAGGGAGCGACGGATGCGGTCCTCGCCGAGCTTTCCGAGCACAAGGTCGGCGCGGGCCTCGTCGCCGTCGGTTCCGATGGATCGGTGGTCGCGCCCTACAATACCGAAGGCATGTATCGCGGCTGGGTGACGGCGGACGGCCTGATCCATGTCGCGACGCATGACCATGTCGAGCTGGCGGGGCAGGCGTGACGCAGGTTTCGTCTTCCGCAGCCCTCATCCCGAGGAGCCGCGAAGCGGCGTCTCGAAGGATGTTCGGGGAGGCGCGGGAGATAGCTGGAGCATCCTTCGAGACGCAAGCCTCCGGCTTGCTCCTCAGGATGAGGGCTTGGTGGTGGAAAGGCTTCTGTTGTGACCGCTGAACCCATCCTGATCTGGGGCGCCGGCGCCATCGGCGGCACGCTCGGCGCCTATTGGGCGCGAGCCGGTATCCCGGTCCTGCTCGTCGATATCGTCGCGGAGCATGTCGAGGCCTGCCGGACCAAGGGCCTGGCGATTTCCGGGCCGGTCGAGGATTTCACGCAGGTCGTGCCTGCCGCGACGCCGGCCGAACTGACCGGCCGCCATAGCCGCATCGTGCTCGCGGTGAAGGCCGGCGCGACGGAGGCCGCACTTGCAGCTCTGAAGCCACATCTGGCGGAGGACGGCTTCGTGCTCTCCGCCCAGAACGGGCTGAACGAACTCGCCATCGCCAGGGCCGTCGGCGAGCGGCGCACCATGGGCTGCTTCGTCAATTTCGGCGCCGACTGGCTCGGGCCGGGCGAGATCCTCTACGGCAATCGCGGCGCGACCGTCGTCGGCGAGGTCGACGGCTCGATGAGCGAGCGGGCCATCGAGATGCATCGCCTGATGCAGATATTCGAACCCGATGCGATCCTGACCGACAACATCTTCGGCTATCTCTGGGGCAAGCTCGCCTATGGCGCGATGCTGTTCGGGACGGCGCTGACCGGCGATTCGATGTCGGCGAATTTCGCCGATCCGCAGCGGCTGCCGGTCTGGCTCGCGCTGGGGCGCGAGGTCGGGGCGGTCGCGACGAAGCGCGGCGTGACCTCGCTCGGCTTCGGCGCGTTCGATCCGATGGTGTTCGCGCCGGGACGGCCCGAAGGCCCGCAGATCGAGACGATCCGCTGGCTGGCGCATTACACCGCGCAGACCGCCAAGACCCATTCCGGCATCTGGCGCGATCTCGCGGTGCGCAAGCGCAGGACCGAGGTCGACCCGCAGATCGGGGTCATCGCCACGCTCGGCCGGGAGGTCGGCATCGCAACGCCCGCGATCGAGACGCTGGTCACGCTGATCCACGACATCGAGGACGGCCGCCGCCCGATGGCCTTCGAAACGCTCAAGGTATTGATCGACCAATGCAGATCCGCTTCGACGGCCGCGTAGCCCTCGTCACCGGCGCAGCCCAGGGTATCGGGCGCGCGATCGCCGCCGCGCTGGCGGACGCGGGCGCCCGCGTCCATCTCGCCGATATCGACGAAGCCGGGGTGCAGGCCGCCGCGAAAGAGCTTGGCGCGACCGGGCACGCCGCCGATCTCGGCTCGCCCGAAGCCGCGCAGGCGCTGGTGCGCGAGATCGTGGCAGTCGACGGCCGGCTCGACCTTCTCGTCCATGCCGCCGGGGGCGTGCGCGGACAGGTCGGCCGGGCGATCGAGGCGATTTCCGAGGATGACTGGCGCGTGATCTTCGCCGCCAATGTCGATGCCGCCTTCTTCCTGGCGCAGGCGGCGGCGCCCGTGATGAAGCAGGCGGGGTATGGGCGGATCGTGACGATCTCGTCGGGCGCCGGCCTGCGGCCCAGCCTCACCGGCATTCAGGCCTATGCCAGCGCCAAGCATGCGCTGGTCGGCTTGACCAGGCAGCTCGCCTGGGAGTTCGGCCCGCACGGCATCACGGTGAACTCGGTGGCGCCGGGCTTCGTGCGCTCCAATCCCGCCAGCGAGCGGCAATGGCAGAGCTATGGGCCGGAGGGGCAGAAGCGCCTCGTCGAGAGCATCCATACCCGCCGGCTCGGCACGCCCGAGGACATCGCCAACGCCACGCTGTTCTTCCTGAGCGAGCAGGCCGGCTGGATCAGCGGTCAGGTGCTCTCCGTGGATGGCGGCCGGTCTTAGGGGCGGCTGGAGCGCGCCGTCATGCTCGGACTTGACCCGAGCATATCGTCCCGAAGGAGGCTCCAGCGCCTTGTTTTGCGTGAGATTCTCGGGTCAAGCCCGAGAATGACGCCGCACCTATCTCAACCGCAATTCGCCTGATCCGCAGGCATTTCCGCGCCGACCATCCAGTTGGTGCCGAAACGGTCGGTCAGCATGCCGAAGCGCGGCGACCAGAAGGTCTCGGCCATCGGCATGTTGATCTTGGCGCCGCCCTCCGACAGGCCGGCGAAGATGCGCTCAGCCTCTTCCGGCGTCGCCACGCCGATGCTGACCGAGACCGAGCGCATCGGCCCGTCGCTTTGGTTGGGCGGGGCGTCGGAGGCCATCAGCAACTGGCCCTCGATCTCCAGGCAGGCATGCAGGATCTTGTCCCGCCATTCCGCCGGGACATGCTCCTCGGCCGGCGTGCCCTTGTGGTCCATCATGGCCTGGATCGTGCCGCCCAGAACCTTGTGATAATGGGTGAAAGCCTCGCGGCAATTGCCCTCGAACATCAGATAGGTCGACAGTTTCATCGCATATCCTCCTGCGTGCCTGTGGGAAGCGCTCAGCGCTTGCGGTGGTATTGGGCGGCCATGAATTCGGTCCACTGACCGTCCGGCCCGAGCGCGCGCGAGGTCAGGGTGCGGTGGTCCGGCGACAGGAAGGTGATGACGTCCTGGTACTTCGCCATGGAGCCGTCGCCCGCCATGCTCGGCCCCTCGGTGTCGAGGACCAGCGACTTGCCGTCGTCGGAAAGCGCGCCGTCATAGGTCCACATCATCGTCATCATCGAGGCGACGAAGCTGCCGACGAAGCGGCCCCTGGCCGGGTCGAAGCCGAGCGTCATCAGGCTGGTGACCGGCTTGCCGTCGGGCCCTTCACCCTGCCCCTCGCCGAGAGTCCAGAGCCCGCCGAGCGAGCGCACGCTTTCCGTCCCCTTCGAGGTTGAGGGCGGCTGGTCCGGCCCCATCGAGCAGTTCATCTCGGCGGTCCAGTCGCCAAGAAGCTGCTGGAGCCACTCATGCTCCTTCTGCGGTTCGCCCATCATGGTCTCCCTCCTCCGGTTTTCGTTCTGTGGGTAATCAGGTGATGCCCGCCTCAGGCGGTGCGCTCGGCCGCGGCCTTCATGGCCTTGAGTCCAGCCTCGAAATCGCCGCCGACCATGCGGTCCATGTCCATGAAGACATGCATGATCTTGCCGATGAACGGAGTCGGGCCGGTCATGATCCAGGTCACGTTCGTACCCTGGTTCTGTGGCGTCAGCGCGAAGACGACGTCGTTATGCGCCTCGAAGGGCTTGAGGAAATCGAGCTTGAGCCCGAGCTTGCCAGGCGCCTGCGCCTCGGTGATGCGCATGCTGCCCTCGCCGACATTCTTGTCGCCGGCCCAGGCATAGGTCGCACCGACCCCTGTCTCGGCCCCGCCGAAGGTGCGCTTCATCGCCGGGTCCTTCTTCTCCCAGGGCGACCAGGCGCTCCAGGCCCGGAAATCGGCGATCAGCGGATAGATGCGCTCCGGCGCGGCATTGATCGCGATGGAGCGGGTGACCTGGAACGTGTCGGGCTTGCGAGCGGCGAGGATCAGCACGACGACGATGCCGGTGGCGACGATACCGAGCAGGCTGAGAAGAATGGTCTTGAGCATGACGAGCACCTGAAACTGAGCTTGAAGGAATGGCTTTGGCGTCAAACGCCGGGCTTATCGGGTGGTTTCGCCTTGATCTCGCGGAGCATCTCGTCCAGCCGCCCCAGGCTCTGGTCCCAGAAACGGCTGTAATGCTCCAGCCATTGCGAGACGTCCTGCAGCGGGCCGGGGTCGAGCCGGCAAGGCCGCCACTGGGCTTCCTTTCCCCGCGTGATCAGCCCGGCGCGCTCCAGCACCTTGAGGTGCTTGGAAACCGCAGGAAGGCTCATCGCGAAGGGCTCGGCCAATTCCTTCACCGAACTCTCGCCTTGCGACAGCCGGTCCAGGATGGCACGGCGCGTCGGGTCGGCGAGGGCTGCGAAGGTCAGGCTGAGCGGGTCCGTCGACATCATATAAAACCGATCAGTTAATTAACTGATCGGTTTACTAACTGCATTCCTCCTGCCTGTCAATCGGGTTGGGCCGCAAGCTGGCGCGAGCCCCCGCCGGTTGTTGTCAGGAGCGCGGACACGCGGCTAGAACCAGTGCGATACGAGGAGGGCTCATGAGCTTCGAGACCGCAGCGACACCGGAAGCCGCCGTGGACCGGCTCGAACGGCTCTATGACGCGGCGCGCTCGGCCCTGCGCGGCGACCTGCAGCGCTTCTTCGAGACCGGCGAGGCGCCGACGCACGAGGACCGGGAGCGCTATCGCTATCCGATGCTGCGCGTGACCTACGAGCCCTCGAAGCTGCCGGAAGCGACGCGGCGCGGCTATGCCAAATTCGCGGTACCCGGCATCTACTCGACCACGGTGACGCAGCCGGCCGAGTTCCGCGCCTATCTGCTCGACCAGCTCGAGCCGCTCGCCGCCGAATACGGCGCGACGATCGAGACGGGCATCAGCACGCAGGAAATCCCCTATCCTTACGCGCTCGAAGGTGGCGACGAACTGGGGCGCGGCAAGATCACCGCGGCGGAACTGGCGCGCTATTTCCCGACGCCGCTCTTGGCGCTGGTCGGCGACGAGATCGCCGATGGCACTTATGATCTGATCGAGGGCGAGCCACGCCCGCTCTCGCTGTTCGACGCGGTTCGGGTCGATTACTCGCTGCGGCGGCTGGTGCACTATACCGGCACCGACTGGCGGGCCGTGCAGCCCTGGGTGCTGCTCACCAACTACCATCGCTATGTCGACCAGTTCGTCCGGCTCGGCCTCGCCGAGATCGAGGCCGGCACGGCCGAGGCGCTGATCGCACCGGGCGGCATCCGCATCGATAGGGACGGGATCGACGTCTCGGCCGCCGAGCGGGTGATGTCGGCGCCTTGGCACCGCTTCCAGATGCCGGCCTACCATCTGATCCGGACCGGCGGCGAGGGCGTGACGCTGGTCAATATCGGGGTCGGTCCCTCCAACGCGAAGAACATCACCGACCATCTCGCGGTGCTCCGGCCGAATTGCTGGCTGATGGTCGGGCATTGCGGCGGCCTGCGCCAGACCCAGATCATCGGCGACTACGTGCTGGCCCATGCCTATCTCCGGCAGGACCGCATCCTCGACGATCTCGTGCCGCCGGATATCCCGATTCCGGCGCTGGCGGAGGTGCAGGTCGCGCTCCAGCAGGCGGCTGCCGACATCACCGGCGAGAAAGGCGACCGGCTGAAGCAGCGCCTGCGCACCGGCACCGTGGTGACCCAGGACGACCGCAACTGGGAGTTGCAATGGACCAAGGAGCGGCGGCGCATCAACCTGTCGCGCGCCATCGCGGTCGACATGGAATCCGGCACGATCGCGGCCCAGGGCTATCGGCTGCGCGTTCCCTACGGCACCTTGCTCTGCGTCTCGGACAAGCCGCTGCATGGCGAGATCAAGCTGCCCGGCGCAGCGAACGCCTTCTACGAGCGCGCCGTCGGCGAGCACCTGCGCATCGGGCTCGACGCGCTGGAGAAGCTGAAGAAGGCGGGTGCCACGATCCACTCGCGCAAGCTCAGGAGCTTCGACGAGCCGCCGTTCCGGTAGATCAATGCACGTCATGCTCGGGCTTGACCCGAGCATCCCGGGACGAGAAGGCGCCTTATCCGGCATGAGATTCTCGGGTCGAAGCTGTGCTTCGCCCGAGAATGACGGCAAGCGCTCGACCTAGCCGAACACCCCGTAGGCCAAGAGCCCCGCGATCACCCAGAGCGCGATATTGCCCCAGCGGTTGCGGCGGGCTTCCGCCCGGCCGATCGCCTCGACGCTGCGCTCGTCGAGCGAGAAGCCGTGGCGCGAGGCGTCCTCGAGCTGGCCGAGCACGCGTTCGGCGCGGACGACGGTATCCGGCAGCGCCGCCAGCGAGCCGAGCAGCGAACGGGCGCCGCGCCCGGCCTCCTCCAGCCGACCGATCGGACCGAGATTGTGAGTGATCCAGCTCCGCACCACCGGATCGGCCGTGCCCCACATGTCCAAATGCGGATCGAGCGTGCGGGCGACGCCCTCGACCACCACCATGGTCTTCTGGAGCATGACGAGCTCGGTGCGGGTCGCCATGTCGAACATGCCGGTGATCTCGAAGAGCAGGGTCAGCACCTTCGCCATCGAGATCTGGTCGGCGCTCTTGTCGTGGATCGGCTCGCCGACGGCGCGGATCGCCTGGGCGAAATCGGCGACGTCGTGATGGGCCGGGACATAGCCGGCCTCGAAATGCACCTGCGCCACGCGGGCATAGTCGCGGGTGATGAAGCCTAGCAGAATCTCGGCGAGGAAGCGCCGCTCCTTCAGGCCGAGCCGGCCCATGATGCCGCCATCGACCGCGACAAGGCGCCCCTCCGCATCGACGAAGAGGTTTCCGGGATGCATGTCGGCATGGAAGAAGCCGTCGCGGATCGCATGTTTCAGGAAGGACTGGATGATCTTGCGCGCCAGATCCGGCAGATCGTGGCCGGCGGCGCGCAGGCCCTCGACATCGGAGAGGCGGACAGCGTCGATCCATTCGTCGACCAGCATCTCCCGCGCCGTGAGCTGCCAATCCGGCTCCGGCACGCGGAAATCGGGATCATCCCTGGTATTCTCCGCGAATTCGGAGAGGGCAGCGGCTTCCAGCCGCAGGTCCATCTCCATCGCGACCGAGCGCGCCAGGGTCTCGACCACGCCGGTGAAGCGCAGGCGCCGCGCCTCGGCCGAGCGGGCCTCCGCCTGCTCGGCGCCGAAGCGCATCGCCGCGAGGTCGCGGTTGAAGCGGTCGCGGATGCCGGGTCGCAGAACCTTCACCGCGACCTCGCGGCCATCCTTCAGCCGGGCACGGTGGACCTGCGCGATCGAGGCGGCCGCGACCGGCTCGCTGAATTCGACGAAGATGTCCTCGAGCTTGCCGCCATGGGCGGCCTCGACGATGGCGCGGGCTTCCGCCATCGGGAAGGCGGGCATCCGGTCCTGCAGGGCCGAGAGGTCCTGCGCGATCTTCATGCCGACGACATCGGGCCGCGTCGCCAGGAACTGGCCGAACTTCACATAGGAGGGACCGAGCCGGGTCATCGCCGCCGCGAGGCGGGTCGCGGAGGAGCCGGCGCCGCGCCGCTCGATCAGGCGGCCGACGCGGATCAGGCCGCGCGCCAGCGGCGGCAGCACGGACGGGTCGACCAGCGCCAGCGCCCCCTCGCGCGCCAGCACGAAGCCGACGCGCGCGCCGCGCAGCATGTGGAAGAAGGACGAGATCATGCGCGGCTCGCTCGCAGGCGAGGCGTTCCCGTCATGGTCGGGCTTGTCCCGACCATCCACGTCTTCCCTTCATCCGCGTCGCAAGACGTGGATGCTCGGCACAAGGCCGAGCATGACGGGGGGAAAGCCATCACAGTTTCCAGCCGGAATGCAGCGCCACGACGCCGCCGGTCATCGGCGTGAACTTCGCCCGGCGGAAGCCGGCATCCTCGATCATGTTCGCGAAGGCCTGCGGCTTCGGGAACTTGCGGATCGACTCGACGAGATACTGGTAGGGCTCGGCCTCGCCGGTGACCAGGCGGCCCATCGGCGGGATGACCTTGAAGGAATAGGTCTCGTAGATCTTGTCGAGCAGGGGCACGTCGACATGGCTGAATTCGAGGCAGAGGAAGCGCCCGCCGCGCTTCAGCACGCGCCAGGCCTCGGCCAAAGCCTTGTCGATCTGCGGCACGTTCCGGATGCCGAAGGCGATGGTGTAGCAGTCGAACTGGTTGTCGGGCAGGCCGAGCGCCTCGGCATTGCCCTGGACGAAGCGGATGCGATCATCTTTCGGGAAGCGCTTGTCGGCGCGCTCGCGCCCGATACGCAGCATGTCGGCATTGATGTCGAGCACGGTGACGTCGGTCTCAGGGCCGCCGGCCTCCAGCACCGAGAAGGCGACGTCGCCCGTGCCGCCGGCCACGTCGAGATGGTGGAAGGGCCTGTCCTTCGCCGGATTGATCGCGGTCAGGAGAGCGCTCTTCCAGGCCCGGTGCAGGCCGCCCGACATCAGGTCGTTCATCAGGTCGTAGCGGTTGGCGACCTTGTGGAAGACGTCGTCGACCTTGGCCTGCTTCTCGGCAAGCTTCACCGTCTCGAAGCCGAAATGGGTGGTGTCGGAAGCTGCTGTCACGGTCGGGCCGGCCTTGTGCAAATCTGTCTTGTATTCGCCTGAGCCGATCAATAGCCAAAGGCGGCGGGCTTGTCGCGGGCCCTCTCGACGCAGGCTTTATTTGAGGTCGTTGGTATGCCGGAGCTACCCGAGGTCGAAACCGTCCGGCGCGGGCTGGAGCCCGCCATGCTGGGCGAGCGCTTCCAGCGCGTCGAGCTGCGCCGGCCGAACCTGCGCTTTCCGCTGCCGGAACGCTTCACCGAGCGCCTGACCGGGCGGCGGATCGAGGCCCTGTCGCGGCGGGCGAAATACCTGATCGCCGATCTCGACGACGGCGCGGCGCTCGTGATGCATCTGGGCATGAGCGGGCGTTTCATCGTCGAGGCGCCCGGCACGCCGCCGACCGAGCCCGGCTCCTATTATCAAGAGATCGGCCGGCACCTGATCCATGACCATGTCGTGTTCGAGATGGGGACAGGCGCGCGCGTCACTTACAACGACGTACGCCGCTTCGGCTTCATGGATCTCGTGCCCCGCGCCGAACTGGCGACATCGAAGCATTTCGCGGGGATGGGCATCGAGCCGCTCGGCAACGAATTGTCGGGCGAGACGCTGGCGAAGCTGTTCGCGGGCAAGTTCGCGCCCCTGAAGGCCGCGCTGCTCGACCAGCGGCTCGTGGCGGGGCTCGGCAATATCTATGTCTGCGAGGCGCTGTTCCGGGCCGGGCTCCATCCGGAAGCGGAAGCCGGGACGATCGCGACGCCGACGGGGCGGCCGCGCGAGACCGCGCACGAACTCGCCCGCATCATCCGCGAGGTGCTGGAGGAGGCGGTCGCGGCCGGCGGCTCGACGCTGCGCGACTTCGCTCATGCCGACGGCTCGCTCGGCTATTTCCAGCACCGTTTCAAGGTCTATGACCGCGAAGGCGAGACCTGCGTCACGCCGGGCTGCGGGCAACTGGTGAAGCGGCTCGTGCAGTCGGGACGCTCGACGTTTTATTGCGAGGGTTGCCAGCCCATGTCACGCCGCTGATCTTAGCGGCGCGGCTGCTCCGGAAATTCCAGTTTCGATACATCGTAGCCTAGCGCCGCTGCGCGAGTGATCAGGCGCCGGCGCTGGGAGGCACCGATCTGTGGGTCGCGCGTGAAGATATAGAGATCGCGCAGCGTCGGGTCGGCCGAGATGAACCAGCTATAATCGTCAGCCCGATCCAGAACCCAGTAGTCGCGCTGCACGGGCACAAAGCCATAAAGTTTGTAGTCCACACGCAGCTTGGCGTTGAAGCCCGGATCAAGAATGCGACCGGCTCCCCCGACAGTCTTCACCTCACCCTGCGGGCTACCCATGCGGCAGGAATCGAGCACTTGAATGCTGCCCTTGCCGCTGCGTCCATATTCGGTTGCGCCGGCCACGCAGCCGTTCGTGATCGCCATCGGACGCCGCGCGATTTCGTGCCACATGCCGGAATAAAAGCGTGCAACATCGATGGGCTTACGCGGCTCGGGCGCCTGATCAACCACTCCCACTCCCGCGCCGCCAGCACAGCCGGCCGCGGCAAGCATCGCCGCAGTGACCAGCAAGATCGAGATCGACTTCACTTCCGCCTCCCATTGTGAATGACCGTGGATGCGACACTTGCCCAACAGTACGCGCAGAAGCGGACACCGGATCCATCGGTTATCCCGGGATGGTCGCATTCACGCATCCCAACTTGCGTCTCCTGCCCGTGGACTTGAGGCCCGACGGCCCGCTAAACCTGCCATCACAAGAGCATCCGGGAGGCCGCCATGGCTTATGAGACCATTCTCGTCGAGACGAAGGGCAAGGTCGGGCTGATCACGCTCAACCGCCCGCAGGCGCTGAACGCGCTGAACGGCCAACTCATCGGCGAGATCAACCAGGCGCTCGACGGCTTCGAGAAGGATGACGGCATCGGCTGCGTCGTCCTCACCGGCTCGGAAAAGGCCTTCGCCGCCGGCGCCGACATCAAGGAAATGCAGAGCCGCACCTTCCCCGGCACCTATCTCGACGACAAGTTCGAGGACTGGGACCGGATCGGCCGGCGCCGCAAGCCGATCGTCGCCGCGGTCGCGGGCTTCGCGCTCGGCGGCGGCTGCGAGCTCGCCATGATGTGCGATTTCATCATCGCCGCCGACAATGCCAGGTTCGGCCAGCCCGAGATCAATCTCGGCGTCATTCCCGGCGCCGGCGGCACGCAGCGCCTGACCAAGGCGGTCGGCAAGGCAAAGGCGATGGACCTGTGCCTGACCGGCCGCATGATGGGCGCCGAGGAAGCCGAACGCTCCGGCCTCGTCGCCCGCGTCGTGCCGCTCGCCGATCTCCTGGCCGAGACGCTCAAGGCGGCCGAGGCGATCGCATCGAAATCGCTGCCCTCCGTGCTGATGGCGAAGGAATCGGTCGAGCGCGCCTTCGAGGTGACGCTGCAGGAAGGCCTGCGCTTCGAGCGCCGCGTCTTCTCGTCGCTCTTCGCGACCGCCGACCAGAAGGAGGGCATGTCCGCCTTCGCCGAGAAGCGGAAGCCCGATTTCAAGAACGGCTGAGTTTCACCGTCTTGGTTTTCCGTCATTCTCGGGCTTGACCCGAGAATCTCATGACGAGAAGACACTGGTTTACGAGATGGTCGGGTCAAGCCCGACCATGACGCCCTGCAGGATCTCCCGCCATGACCGCCAGCAGCCCCGCCCTCCCGACCTATGCCGATGTCGAGGCCGCGGCCGGCAGGCTCAAGGGCATCGCCCATCACACGCCGGCGATGAGCTCCGCCACCGCCAACCGGCGGACGCAGGCCAGCCTCGTCTTCAAGCCCGAGAACCTGCAGCGCATGGGCGCCTTCAAGTTCCGCGGCGGCTATAATGCGATCGCCTCGCTTTCGGCCGAGCAGAAGAAAGCCGGCGTCGTCACCTATTCCTCCGGCAACCATGCCCAGGCCATCGCCTATGCCGGCCAGCTTCTGGGCGTGCCGACCACGATCATCATGCCGAACGACGCGCCGGCCGCGAAGGTCGCTGCGACCGAGGGCTATGGCGGGCAGGTCGTGCGCTATGACCGCTATACCGAGAACCGCCTCGAGATCGGCAAACGCCTCTCGGCCGAGCACGGGCTGACGATCATCCCGCCCTACGATCACCCGCATGTCATCGCCGGCCAGGGCACCGCGACCAAGGAGCTGATCGAGGATGCCGGCCCGCTCGACATCCTGCTCGTGCCGCTCGGCGGCGGCGGGCTGCTCGCCGGCGCGGCGCTCGTCGCCAAGGCGCTGAACCCGGGCTGCCGCGTCTTCGGCGTCGAGCCGGAAGCCGGCAATGACGGCCAGCAGTCGCTGCGCAAGGGCGAGATCGTCGCGATCGGCGTGCCCAAGACCATCGCCGACGGCGCGCAGACCGCCTTCCTCGGCGACCTGACCTTCCCGATCATCCAGCGCGAGGTCGAGGATATCGTCACGGTCAGCGACGCCGCGCTCGTCGATGCCATGCGCTTCTTCGCCGAACGGATGAAGCTCGTCGTCGAGCCGACCGGTTGCCTGGCGGCGGCCGCCGCCTTCACCGGCGCAGTGCCGGTCGAAGGCAAGCGGGTCGGCATTATCCTCTCCGGCGGCAATGTCGATCTGGCGAGCTTCGCGCGCTTTATCGCGCCCTCCGCGTGAGATCGGCTGCCTTGCGGCAATTACGGCGTTGACGTAGCGCCGGCAAGCGACTATAGCCCCACCACTCGCGGCGGCCCGCGCAAGCTCGGCCGCCGCGCACGTTTTTCCAGCAAGGATGCGGCCAGCCCCGCCGGCAATGACGCCAGGCGCCCGGTCGCGATGAAGAGACGAGGACGTTTCGATGGCCAATACGACGTCGGCCAAGAAGGCTACGCGCAAGATCGCCCGCCGCACCGAGGTCAACAAGGCGCGCCGCTCGCGGATGCGCACCTTCCTGCGCAAGGTCGAGGAGGCGATCGCCTCCGGGGACAAGGCGGTCGCCGCCGAGGCCCTGAAGGCCGCCCAGCCGGAAATCATGCGTGCCGCGCAGAAGGGCGTGGTTCACAAGAACACCGCCTCGCGCAAGGTCTCGCGTCTCGCTCACCGCATCGGTGCGCTGGCTTCCTGAGCCAAAAGTTCTAGTCGTCTCGACGACCCGAAAGCCCGGCCGCAAGGCCGGGCTTTTTCGTTGGCTTCATGGGCTCTGTGGCGCCCTCGCCACAGGCCTCGACTGAACAAAACAATGCTGCATTCAAGCTATTTTCGTAAGCTTTCCACGGCCTTGCGGGCTTGACTCTCGGGTGCCGTTCAGGGCGCGAAATCGCGCGCGGGGAGAGACTTGGTCGCTCATAAAAAGATGTGATTTTTCATCATCTTAGTGGGCAAAGGATTTTGGAAGACGGAATCGCGGCGACTCTGCGGCAGGCTTTCCGGCAGCCCGAAAAAAAAGATTCGGCCAAGCCCAGGGCAGGGAGCATGAAGAAAATCTTAAGTTCCCCAACCAATTGCGGCGGGCTGCCCTATCGTCAGCTCCGGCTCCGAAAAGGCGAGTCTCCGAAGCCGGCTGAAAGGGGTGTTGCAGCCCGTCGAGAGCGCCCTGTAAGGTCCCCTTCATCGCCGGGCGGACAGCAATGACCGCCGCGGGATTTCCAGAGATGATCAGCGTTTTGGCTCGCGACCATGGAGGTTGGAGGATGTGACCCTTTGTCTTTCTTGATCGAGATGAAGGGTGGCGTCGTCCCTCGGCGAGCCTTCCAAGCGTAATCAGCAGAACCGGAACCGAAGCCCGTCGTGGTGCCATGCGCCTGTC